>NZ_JAIUKB010000026.1:0-53064 GCF_020176785.1 Saccharopolyspora sp. 6V
CACTTTATTACGGCCCCCTCCCCGACCCGCGCCCCGCCGCCCGTGCACGGGGCCAATTCACCCCGCCGGGGCGGCTCGCGGCCCCCCGGGGGCCCGGGCCCCCCCCCCCCGGGCACCCCGGTGCCCGCGCATTCCAGGAATGGCTGATCACCGTGCGTTCGGAATCGGTGACGAATTGCAGCCGGACGTTTCGGTTGTGCATTCCCCTGGTTCTGGCGAGAACCGGTCAGCGCACCTGCGGTTCTGCACTTCGACCGCGGAACGGGCATGGTCAACTTCCGTTCCTTGTTGCAACATCAAAGGCATGGGCGCCAACGAGTACGACCTGTTCCGGAACATGCCCTCGGTGCCCGACACCGATCGCCCGAACTCGGCCCGCATGTACGACTACTACCTCGGCGGCTCCGCGCACTTCGCGATCGACCGCAAGGCGGCCGACGACGCGCTGGAGGTGCTGCCGCAGTCCGCGGTGTACGCGCGGGCGAACCGGGCGTTCCTCGGGCGGGTGGTGCGGTTCCTGCTCTCGGAGGGCGTCGACCAGTTCCTCGACCTGGGTTCCGGCATCCCCACCGTGGGCAACGTGCACGAGATCGCGCACCGCATCGATCCGTCGACGCGGGTCGCCTACGTCGACCACGAGCCGGTGGCGGTGGCGCACGCCCAGCGGATGCTCACCGGGCAGTCCAACGTGACGATCACCCAGGCCGACGTGCGGGATCCGCAGAGCGTGCTCACCGCGCCCGGGGTGGCCGGGATGCTCGACTTCTCCCGGCCGATCGCGGTGCTGGCCATCGCCATCCTGCCGTTCGTGCCGGACGACGAGGAGGTGCACCGGCTCGTCGCCAGCTACCGGGAGGCGAGCGCTCCGGGCAGCTGGATCGCGATCTCGCACATCTCGCAGGTGTCCGCCACCGACGAGCAGGTGCGGGTGGCGCACGAGGTGATGGCGCGGACGCCGACCCCGGTGCTGTGGCGCGACCGGGACAGCGTGCTGAGCCTGTTCGACGGGTACGTCCTGGCCGATCCGGGGCTGGTGCTCTCGCCGCTGTGGCGCCCCGATTCGCAGATCAGCTTCGGCGAGGCGGGGCAGGCGAACGCCTACGGCGGGGTGGGTCGGCTCGACGCGTGAGCGCGCGCCCCGCCCTGAGCCGGGCGGGGCGCGCTCGCGCGATCAAGCGACGACGTGCGGCCGTTCCTCCGCGAAGTGGCAGGCCGCCGGGTGTTCGCCCAGCCGCACCTCCAGCTCCGGCGCGCTCTCCGCACAGATGTCCTGCGCCTTCCAGCACCGGGTGCGGAAGCGGCAGCCCGACGGCGGGTTCGCCGGGCTCGGCACGTCCCCGGTCAGCCGGATGACCTCGCGCTTGCCGCGCAACGTCGGGTCCGGCACCGGGACCGAGGACAGCAGCGCCTGCGTGTACGGGTGCTGCGGATGCTCGTAGATCTGCTCGTCGGTGCCGATCTCCACCATCTTGCCCAGGTACATCACGCCGACCCGGTCCGACAGGTGCCGCACCACGCCCAGGTCGTGGGCGATGAACACGTACGAGAGGCCGAACTCCTGCTGCAGCTCGCCCAGCAGGTTCATCACCTGCGCCTGGATCGACACGTCCAGCGCCGACACCGGCTCGTCGCAGACGATCACCTTCGGACGCAGCGCCAGCGCCCGCGCGATGCCGATGCGCTGCCGCTGGCCGCCGGAGAACTGGTGCGGGTAGCGCTGCAGGTGCTCGGGGTTGAGCCCCACCACCTCCAGCAGTTCCTGCACCTTGCGCTGCCGGTCGCCCTTCGGCGCCACCTCGGGGTGGATCTCGAAGGGTTCGCCGATGATGTCGCCGACGGTGCGACGCGGATTCAGCGACGTGTACGGGTCCTGCAGCACGATCTGCATGTCGCGGCGCAGCTTGCGCAGCTCGGCGCCGCGCATCTTGAACATGTCGCGGCCTTCGAAGGTGGCGGAGCCGCTGGTCGGCATTTCCAGCCGCATCAGCACCTGCGCCAGCGTGGACTTCCCGCAGCCGGATTCGCCGACGATGCCGAGCGTCTCGCCCTTGTTCAGGTCGAACGAGACGCCGTCCACGGCGCGCACCTGCCCGACGGTGCGCTGGAAGACGATGCCGCGGTTGATCGGGAAGTGCTTGACCAGGTCCCGCACTTCGAGGATCGGCTCACTCACTGGTCATCAGCTCCTCGGCGAAGTGGCAGGCGCTGGTCCGGCCGCCCCCGAGCAGGTGCTGCTCGGGAACCTGCTCCTGGCAGCGGTCCTGGGCGCGCGGGCAGCGCGGGTGGAACGGGCAGCCGCTGGGGATCTTCATCAGGTTCGGCGGCAGGCCCTTGATCGTGTCCAGGTCCTGGCCCTTCAGGTCCAGGCGCGGGATCGACCGCATCAACCCCTCGGTGTAGGGGTGCCCGGGCTGCGCGTAGAGGCTGTAGGCGTCGGCGGCCTCGACGATGCGGCCCGCGTACATCACCACGATCCGGTCCGCGACCTCCGCGACCACGCCGAGGTCGTGGGTGATGAGGATCAGGCCCATCCCCCGCTCGCGGCGCAGCTCGTCGAGCAGGTCCATGATCTGGGCCTGCACTGTCACGTCCAGCGCGGTGGTCGGTTCGTCGGCGATGAGCAGCTTCGGGTCCAGCGCCAGCGACATCGCGATCATCGCCCGCTGCCGCATGCCGCCGGAGAACTGGTGCGGGTACTCCTTCACCCGCTGCTTCGCGTTCGGGATCTTCACCATGTCCAGCAGTTCCACGGCGCGGGCGGTGGCGTCCTTGCGGGACATGCCGCGCCGCAGCCGCAGCTGCTCGGCGATCTGGAAGCCGACGGTGAACACCGGGTTCAGCGCCGACAGCGCGTCCTGGAAGATCATCGCCATCGAGTCGCCGCGCAGCTCGCGCCGACGGGCGTCGGTGGCGGTGAGCAGGTCCTCGCCGTCGTAGCGGATGGCGCCGCCGGTGATGAAGCCCGGCGGGGTGTCCAGGATGCCCATCACGGTCTGGGCGGTGACGCTCTTACCGGAGCCGGATTCGCCCAGCACGGCCAGCGTCTCGCCGGGGTCGACGTGGTAGCTGACGCCGTTGAGCACCTTCGCGACGCCGTCGCGGGTGCGGAACTCCACGTGCAGGTCCTCGACGTCGAGCAGCCGCCCTGCCTTCTCGTCCTTGTCGGACACAGCGGTCCTCCTACTTCTGCTTCGGGTCGAGCGCGTCGCGGACAGCGTCACCGAGCATCACGAACGCCAGCACGGTGACCACCAGGAACCCGGCGGGGAACAGCAGCAGGTGCGGGGCGGTCTCGATGTAGTCGCGGGAGTCCGCGATCATCACGCCCCAGGACACCACCGGGTACTTCAGCCCGAGGCCCAGGTAGGACAACGTGGCCTCGGCGCCGATGAACCCGCCGAGCGCGATCGTGGCGTACACCAGCACCGGCGCGAGGCAGTTCGGCAGCATGTGCCGCAGGATGATCCGCGACGGCTTCGCCCCCAGGGCGCGCGCCGCCTTCACGTAGTCCTGCTGCTTCGCCGAGATCGCCGCGGACCGCATGATGCGCATCGCGATCGGCCAGGACAGCGCCGCGATCGACCCCACCACCTGCAGGATCACCCGGGTTCCGCTGGGGATGTCACCGGGCTGGTTGAAGGTGGTCAGGATGACGATGGCGCCGAGCACGAACGGCAGGCCGAGGAAGATCTCGGAGAACCGGGACAGCAGGTTGTCCAGCCAGCCGCCGTAGTAGCCGCCGATGATGCCGACGACGGAGCCGATCAGCACCGTGCCCAGCGTCGCGAGCACGCCGACCGCGATGGACGCGCGGGCGCCGTAGACGGCGCGCGCGTAGATGTCCCGCCCCTGCACGTCGTAGCCGAACCAGGCGTCCGCGGACGGGCCCTGCCGCGCGTTGGTCAGGATCGCGTTGTTCGGGTCGGCGGAGGTGAACAGCTGCGGGAAGGCGACCATCAGCAGCAGCACGAAGATGATCGCCGAGGAGATCAGGAACAGCGGCCTGCGGCGCAGGTCCCGCCAGGCGTCGGCCCACAGGCCGCGCGGCTTCTCGGGCTTGATCTCGTGGGCCGCCATCGGGTCGGTCCCGGATTGCGTGGTGGTGACGACAGTGGCAGTCGGTTCAGTCATATCGAATCCTCGGGTCCAGGACCGCGTACAGGATGTCCACCAGGAGGTTCATCAGCAGGTAGACCAGCACCAGCAGCGTGACGATGCCGGTGACGGTCATGCCTTCCTTGGTGAGGATGGCCTTGTAGACCAGCCCGCCGATGCCCCGGATGTTGAACACGCCTTCGGTGACGATGGCCCCGCCCATGAGCGCACCCAGGTCGGTGCCCAGGAAGGTGATCACCGGGATCATCGAGTTCCGCAGCAGGTGCACGCCGACGACGCGGCGCGGTTCCAGACCCTTCGCGTAGGCCGTGCGCACGTAGTCGGCGCGCTTGTTCTCCATCATGCTCGTCCTGGTCAGCCTGGCCACGTAGGCCATCGACAAGCTGCCGAGCACGAAGCCCGGTACGAGCAGCTCGCCGAACGTGGGGTCCGACCCGACGGATGTCTTGATCAACCCCAGTTCGGTGCCCAGCCACACCTTCAGCACGAACCCGGTGACGAACACCGGCAGCGAGATCAGGAACAGCGTGGAGACCAGCACCAGGCTGTCCAGGAACCCCTTGCCGCGCAGGCCGGTGACGATGCCGGCCAGGACGCCGATGACGGCCTCGATGACCAGCGCCACCAGGGCCAGCCGCACGGTGGTCGGGTAGGCGTTGGCGATCAGCTGGGAGATCTGGACGCCGTTGTAGGTCTCGCCGAAGTCCCCGCTGAACAGCTGCGCGAGGTACTTGAAGTACTGCACGACGAGCGGGTCGTCCAGGTTGAACTGCTCCGTCATCTCCTTGACGTACGACTCCGGGCAGGGCCGCTCACCGCACTTGCCGGCGAACGGATCACCCGGGACGGCCCACACCATCGCGTAGATGAGGAATGTGGTGCCGATGAAAACTGGGATCAACTGCAACAGCCGTCGCAGTACGTAACGTCCCACCGGTCCTCCTGTGCACGAAGAACGCGGCCCGGCCCCCCCCGTGCGTTCCGGGGCGAGCCGGGCGCCTCGCTCTGCTTACTGCTGCTTCAGCGTCACCGACGTCAGGTCCAGCTTGCGGAACGGCGTCGCCTTCGCTTCGGCCAGCCGCTCGGTGGAGAAACCGGCCTGGACCGGCTGGGTCCACAGCGGGATCACCGGCATGTCGTTGGCCAGCAGCTTCTCCGCGTCCGCGTAGAGCTTGTTGGCCGCTTCCACGTTCGGCGCGGCGTTGGCCTTGTCCAGCGCGGCGTCGAAGGCCGGGTTGGAGTACTCGCCGTCGTTCGAGGACGCACCGGTGCGGTACAGCTGCGTCAGGAACGTCTCGATGTTCGGGTAGTCCGCGACCCAGCCGGTGCGGTACATGCCGGTGAACTCGCGGGCGTTGGCCTGGCGGCGGAACTCGCTGAAGGTGGGGGTCGGCGTGTACTGCACGTCGATGCCCAGGTTCTGGCGGATGCTGGACGCGACCGCCTCGGACCACTCGTTGTGGCCGCCGTCGCCGTTGGTGATGATCGTCAGCGTGCCGTCGAACCCGCCGGCCTTGGCCAGCAGCTGCTTGGCCTTCTCCGGGTTGAACGTGCAGTACTCGCCGCACTGGCCGGGCACGAAGCCCTCGACCGACGGGGAGGTCCAGCCGTCGGCGGGCTGGCGGCTGCCGGCGAAGATCTGCTGGGTGATCGTCGGGCGGTCGATCGCCATCGAGATCGCCTTGCGCAGGTCCGGGTTCTTGAAGCGCTCGTCGTAGAGCGGGAACGCGATGTTCTGGGTCAGCAGACCCGGCTTCTCCTGGGCACCTTCGCCGAGGTCGGCGCGCCACTTGTCACCGGTGAGCGCCGAGACCGGCACCTGGCGGATGAAGTCGAGGTTGCCCGAGACCAGGTCCTGGTAGGCGGTGTCGAGCTCGTCGTAGACCTTGAACTCGACCGCGCCGACCTTGGCCTTGTCCTCGCCCTTGAACTCGTCGTAGCGGGTGACGGTGAGGCTCTCGTTCGGCGACCGGGAGTCGAACTTGAACGGGCCGTTGCCGATCGGCTTGTCCTCGAACCCGTCCTTGTCGGTGTAGAACACCTCGGGCAGCGGGTAGAACGCCGAGTAGCCCAGCATGGTCGGGAAGATCGCCAGCGGGGCCTTGAGCTCGACCTGGAACGTGTTCGGGTCGAGGACCTTCAGCCCGGACATCGTCTCGGCGGTCGGCTTCGGGGCCTCCTGCGGGCCGCTCGCGCCGTCCGGGTCCGCGGGGTTGACGTCGTCGTAGCCCTTGATCTGCTCGAAGAAGCTCGCGCCCTGCTGCCCGTTCGGGCCGTAGGCGGTGTAGTTCCAGGCCTTGACGAAGCTGTCGGCGGTGACGGGGGACCCGTCGTGGAACGTCCAGCCCGGCTTGATCTTGATGGTGAACGACTTGTTGTCAGGCGAAGGAGTGATCTGCTCCGCCATCTCGTTGCTCACCGAAGCGTCGTCCGGCGAGTACTTGACCAAGCCGGAGAAGATCGAGTCGATGACGTTGCCGCCGTTGACCTCGGTGGTGTTGCCGGGGATCAACGGGTTCTCCGGCTCGCCCCACTCGACGGTGACCGTGTCCGCCGACGCCGAACTCCCGCCGCCACCGCAGCCGGAGGCCAGCAAGGCCACCGCCAGCGGGGCCGCCAGCATCGCGGCCAGACGTCCCTTTCGCATGCGTCCTCCCACTTCCCACGCGCGCCCCTGCGAGGATTTCTCGGGGTCACACCTCGCGGCGACGATGTTCACCACCGCGATAGATGAGCGTAAACATAAATGAGAAACCCCCACCCGCAGTGCCCCGTCACAAATCCGTCACTTTCTGGTTCGATCCAGAAACCAACCTATCCACACGCCGGAGGCGATCGACCACACTCTGAGAACTAGCTGATAGACAGGGCGATCCCGTCCAGGATGTCGTGCTCGGACACCGCGACCGCATCGATCCGGGCGCGCTCGGCCAGCTCGTCGGCGAGGACCTTGACGACGAGCGCACCACCACTGATCACGTCGACCCGACCCGGGTGCATGGAACCGATCGCAGCGCGTTCTTCATGAGTCATCGCCAACAGCTCCGAAGTCGTTTCTCCGAGCTGTTTCTGGGATAAACGGGAAAGGTGAATTGCCGCGGGATCGTAAACCGGCAAGTTCTGCGCCACCGCGGACAGCGTGGTCACCGTTCCGGCGACTCCGACCCAGGTCCGGGCGCCGGAGGCGTCCACCGCGGCGAACGCCTCGTCCAGGATGCCGCGAGCGACCCGCTCGGCCTCGGCGACGTCCGCCGCGGATGGCGGGTCGGTGTGCAGGCAGCGCTCGGTGAGCCGCACGCAGCCGACGTCGGCGGAGAAGGCCGCGTCGATCCGGGCCTGCGCGCCGTCCCAGCTCCCCACGACGAGCTCGGTGGAGCCACCCCCCACGTCGGTGACCACGAACGGGCCGTCGGCGGGGTCGAAGTCACCGACCGCACCGATGAACGACAGGCGCGCCTCCTCGTCCCCGGTGATCACCTCGGCGTCGACGCCGATGGTCTCGCGCACCATCGCGAAGAAGACGTCCCGGTTCGCGGCGTCGCGGGTCGCCGAGGTCGCCACCATCCGGATCCGCTCCACGCCCTTGCGGCGCGCGATGGCCGCGTAGTCGACGAGCGCCGCCCGGGTGCGCTCCAGCGCTTCCTCGGCGAGCCGGCCGGTGGCGTCGACGCCCTGGCCGAGCCGGACCACCCGCATCTCGCGGTGCACGTCGCGCAGGTCGCGGACGCCGTCGGAGCTCGCGGTCACGTCGGCCACCAGCAGCCGGATCGAATTCGTCCCGCAGTCGATCGCGGCCACCCTGGACATGGGCTTCTCCTCGCTCTGGTCGGTGCTCCGGAGCGATTGCCCCGTTCCTCGATCGGCGACCACGCTAGCGGCTGCCGGGGAACGGTTCGGCGCGGACTCACCGGCGGCGTGTCGGCGCAACCCGGGACGGCGGACCGGCACCGGCCGGGTGAACGACTTCCGCCGCCGGTCAGGCGGTGCGGACCGACCGGTACACCCTCGGGCGAGATTCGAGCTCACTCACCTGATCGGATGATCATGGGCGGGGCTTGAAGTCGGCGGGCACCTCGCACGCCTGCAGCGGACCGGTGGACGCGGGCCGCACGAGCACGACCTCGCCGGGCTTCGCCTCCCCCGGATCGCTCGTGCCCGCCTCCAGCCGAGGGGCGGCGGTCTCCCCGCCGCGCAGGACGAACCGGCCTTCGTCGAGCGCGCCGACCTCGCACGGGTCCAGGACGCCCGCGGCCTCCGGGAACGTCGAGGAGACCGGGGTGCTCGGTTCGGTCGGGTCGGTGCTCGGCCGGGAGGTCGGCTCCGAGGTCGCGGACCCGGGCGGGCGCGGTCCGGCCGTGGGTCGCCCTGGGTCGGCGGACGGCGGGGCGGTGCTCGACGGGACCTCGTCCGGGTTCGAGGGCTCCCCCGTCGCGGACGGCCGGGACGGCTCCTCGCTGGACGGCTGGGCGCCGGAGGTCGGGCCGGGGTCGCTCGGTTCCTCCGACGCCGGGGCACCGGGTTCCGTCGGGGTCGGACCGGCGGACGGCGGCGCATCGGACGGCGGGGCGTCCGAAGGCGGCCGGTCCGAAGGCGGCTGATCCGCAGGCGGGACCGAACCGGACGTCGGCGGGGCGGACGGGTCCTCCGGGTCCGAGCTCTCCGCGGGCGCGGGTGCGGGCGAGGTCGCACCGTCCTCCGGCGCCGGCTCGTCCGGCCGCCCCGGTTCCGGCGGTGCGTCCGCACCGGGGTCCGCGGTCGACGCCCCCGGCCAGGTGGGCCGCGCGGCCTCGTCCGGCGCGGGCGGCGCGCCGGGTGACGGCGGGGTCAGTGCCGACGCGCCCGAGCCGGGCTCCGGCGGCGCGGCGATCACCTGCTCCGGCCGGGCCGCGGGCAACCTGCTGCCCGCGAGCACGTCGCGCCCGTCGGGTTCCGGCAGCGGCTCCACCGGCTGCGGGAACGCGCCGTCCGCGTAGGCGTCGGCCCAGGTCAGCACCGTGCGCACGTAGTCGTCGGAGTGGTTGTAGCGGAACACCGCCTCCGCCAGCGCCCGCCGTTCCCGCAGGTCTCCACCGGCGCTGCACAGGTAGGCGCCCGCGGTGGCCGCCGCGTCGTGCACGTTGTGCGGGCTGAGCTCGCCGTCGTCGTTGCCGTCGAGGGCGTACTCGTTCCAAGTGCCGGGGATGAACTGCATGGCGCCGACGGCGCGGTCCCACACCGGGTCGCCGTCCAGGCTGCCGCCGTCGGTGTCCGGGATGGCGGCGACGCCGGGTCCGCCGCTGAGCCGGGGCCCGAGGATCGCGGAGAGGGCGTTGCCGTCGACGTCGACCTCGCCTCCGCGGGCGTGCGCGGATTCGATGCGGCCGATGGAGGCGAGCACCGACCAGTGCACGCCGCAGCCCGGGTGCGTGCCGACGAGCCGGTCGGCGGCACCGACGTAGGCGGCCATCATCGGCTCGGGGATGTCGAGTCGTCCGCTGGGCTGGTCGTCCGGCGGACCGGGCAGGCGCTGCGGCCGGCCCGCGAGGTCGAGCAGTTCGGTGCTGGGTTCGCGGGTCTGCGGCAGGTGCCCGCTGGCTCCGTAGAGCCCGCTGTCCGGGGCGGATTCGGCGCGCCCGTCGCGCACGGTCGGCGGCGGCAGCGAGAGCAGGGTGCTGGAGGCGGCGACGAGGAGCAGCGTGGGGGTGAGCGCGGTCGCGGCGCGCCACCGGCGCCGGTTCCGGCGGCGAGCGGTGGGACGGGTGTTGCGAACTGCCACGGTGCCTCCAGCCCCCACGAGATCGTCCGCGCTCGGGGCATCGCCACCGGCGCTGGATCCGTCACCACGGTGGCACGAAGCGGCGCGTCACGACTCTTGCGCTCACTCCATCGAGTGGCATTAATAGCAGATTCGATCATGCTCTGTGATCAAGCCAGCTGATCGAACACGATGGAGTCGATCTCCGCAGGCCGAGGCCCCGCCGCACGCGGTTCCGCCGGCACTGCGCGAGAGGCACCACCCCAGGAGTGAGTGCTCCGGCGACGCGCGCCGCCGCCCCGCGACCGCAGCGGGCCGGGCGACGACGCGCAACCGATCAGTCCGCGGGCTCGGGCGCCTTCTCCGGCCAGCGGCGCTCGATGATCTCCAGCGCCTCGTCGCCGAACGGGTTCACCCCGGGCCCCGTGGCCAGCGAGTGCGCCACGTGGACGTGCAGGCACTTCACCCGGTCCGGCATGCCGCCCGCCGTGACCCGGGTGCCCAGCGACTCGATCGCGTCCCGCTCCGCCAGGTAGGACTCGTGCGCGGCGCGGTAGCGCTCCGCCAGCTCCGGGTCCGCGGCGAGCCGGTCCTGCATCTCACGCATCAACCCCTCGGCCTCCAGCGTGGAGCAGTGCGCCACCAGCCGCGGCGAGGTCAAGTAGTACAGGGTCGGGAACGGCGTGCCGTCCTCCAGGCGCGGGTGCGTCTGCACCACGGCCGGCTCCCCCGCCGCGTCGCGCGCCGCCACCGCGCGCAGCCCGCGCGGCGGTCGGCCCAGCTGGCGGGCGATGCTGTCGCGGTCGCTCGCGGCGACCGCCGAAGTGTTGCTCACGTCAGTTCCCTGTCAGCGACTTCCACAGATCCGAGTACCAGGCGCCGTCCTCCTCCGGTTCCGGCGCCGTGGGCGGCGTGGCCGGTCGGCCGGGCAGGTCCACGATGTACGGCGTCTCCCCGGGCCGCACGTACCCCAGCCGGGAGCGGGCCTCGGCCTCCACCCGCTCCGGGTCGGAAAGCTGCGCCTTGCGCAGTTCCAGTTCGCGCACCTGCTGGACGAGCTCGGTGCGCTGCTGCTCCTGCGCGGCGAGTTCACCGCGCTGGCTCAGGTAGGTGCGCAGCGGCACGGACACGCTCAGCGCCATCGCGCACAGCAGCAGCGCCAGCAGCGCCGCCCGCCGCGTCGAGGAGAGCTTGAACGCGCCCGCGGTCTCCGAGCGGGATCCGGTCTTCGACCGCGGGCCGGGACCCGACTGGGCTCCCGCCCGCGTCCCGGACCGCTTCGCGGTGGTCTGCGCCTCCGAACGGCGGCGCGCACCGTTCCCGCGCGTCGACGAGGAACCGTCCCCGCGACGGCGCTGCTGTCGATCAGAAGATCGCCCGCTCGGCATCGTCCGCACCCGTCGTCGTGGTCACCCGGCCTCGCGGACCGCTGGTGACCAGGATGTCACGCCTCCAGGTTGAGCCGCGGGAAAGCCAGCTCACCCGCGTAGCGGGCGGCGTCCCCGAGCGCTTCCTCGATGCGCAGCAGCTGGTTGTACTTGGCGACCCGCTCGCTGCGCGCCGGGGCACCGGTCTTGATCTGGCCGCAGCCGGTGGCCACCGCGAGGTCGGCGATCGTGGTGTCCTCGGTCTCGCCGGAGCGGTGGCTCATCATGCTCTTGTAGCCGCAGGAGTTCGCCAGGTTCACCGCGTCCAGCGTCTCGGACAGGGTGCCGATCTGGTTGACCTTCACCAGCAGCGCGTTGCCCGCGCGGCGGTTGATGCCCTCTTCGAGGCGCTCCGGGTTGGTGACGAACAGGTCGTCGCCGACCAGCTGCACCCGCTCGCCGAGCTCGCTGGTCAGCTGCACCCAGCCGTCCCAGTCGTCCTCGCCCAGCGGGTCCTCGATGGAGACCAGCGGGTAGTTGTCGAGCAGCTCGGTGTAGTAGCCGGTCATCTGCTCGGCGCTGCGCTTGGCCTTCTCGAAGGTGTAGGCGCCGTCCTCGAAGAACTCGGTGGCGGCGACGTCCAGCGCGAGCACGATGTCGGTGCCCAGCTTGAACCCGGCCTTGTCCACGGCCACCGCGATGAGGTCGAGGGCCTCGCGGTTGTTCGGCAGGTCGGGGGCGAAGCCGCCCTCGTCACCGAGCCCGGTGGGCAGGCCCTTGGCCTTGAGCACCGACTTCAGCGCGTGGTAAGTCTCCGCACCCCAGCGCAGCGCGTCGGAGAAGGAGTCCGCACCCACCGGCGCGATCATGAACTCCTGCACGTCCACCCCGGTGTCGGCGTGGGCGCCACCGTTGAGGATGTTCATCATCGGCACCGGCAGCACGTGCGCGTTGGGGCCGCCGACGTAGCGGAACAGCTCCAGGCCCGCCGAGTCCGCGGCGGCCTTCGCGACGGCCAGCGAGGCGCCGAGGATGGCGTTGGCACCGAGCCGGGACTTGCCCGGGGTGCCGTCGAGGTCGACGAGCTTCTGGTCGACGACGCGCTGCTCGGTCGCGTCCAGGCCGGCCAGCTCCGGGCCGATCTCGTCGAGGACCGCTTCAACGGCCTTCTCGACGCCCTTGCCGCCGTAGCGCTCGGCGTCGCCGTCCCGCAGCTCGACCGCCTCGTGCTCACCGGTGGAAGCGCCCGACGGGACGGCCGCGCGGGCCAGCGTGCCGTCTTCCAGTGCCACTTCGACCTCGACGGTGGGGTTACCGCGCGAGTCCAGGATCTCGCGGGCGCCGACCTGTTCGATGATCGCCACGTGTGCTCCTAACCAGGGTTTGAGGTATGGGCGGCCCGCCCCGCCTCGCCCGTGCGCGCGAGCGGGCGCCGATCGCCCCACGACCGCCCCCGAGCCTATCGGTGGGCGCGAGGCCGGTGCGGCCGACTTCGCGCACGCCACACCGCGCACGTCCGCCGGAACGGCCGAGATCGCCCCGGTGGCCACGCGCGGTGATCGCCGGCGGCCTGGACGGGCCCCGGTGACATCCGCTCGGCCGTCGAGGAACACCGGGCTCGGCACGTACCGTTGAGCGGACCATGAGCAGCGAAGGCACCGTTGAAGCGTTCCGCCGGGCGGAGAGCCTGGTCGCCCAGCGCCGACCTTGGGAAGCTCTCCGCGCACTGCAACCCGTGCTCGACATCGCCGAGGACAAGCCCTCCGTCCAGCTGCTGCTGGGGAGGGCTTACCTGTTCACCGCCCAGTTTCGCCGGGCCGAGGCCGCGTTCCTGCGGGTGATCGAGCTCGATCCGTCCGACCACTACGCCCGGCTGGTGCTGGGCCGCACCCTGCAGCGGCAGGGACGGCTCCGGGAGGCACGCAGCCAGGTCCAGCTGGCGGCGGTGATGAATCCCGACCCCGCCTACCAGGAGGCGCTGGGCGAGATCAACGCCCGGCTGGCCACCCGCGGCGGCTGAGCCCCGGGGTTCATCCCCGGCGGCTCGCGGCCGCCGAGTAGCTCTCCGCGATCGCGTACACCTTCTGCCCGTACTCCACCGAGTTGTTGTACGACATCACCGCGCCCCACCAGCCGGCGCCGGTGGTCAGGTCGCGCCCGCTGGAGCACAGGTAGCGCGCCGCGGCCATCGCCGCGTCGTCCAGGTTCTGCGGGTCGCCGATCCCGTCGCCGTTGCCGTCGGTGGCCCACTTGCGCCAGGTGGACGGGATGAACTGCATCGGGCCGACCGCCCGGTCGTGCACCGGGTCGCCGTCGAGCGCCCCGCCGTCGGTGTCGCCGATGGCCCGCACGCCGGGAGTGCCGTCCAGCGCCACGCCGATGATCGGGCTGGAGGGCACCGCGTCGTCGCCGAGCACCCGGTTCCCGTAGCGCCCGTGGTTGGACTCGATGCGGCCGATCCCGGCGAGCATGGCCCAGGAGATGCGGCAGCCGGGCTGGTACTGGCGCATCGCCAGGTCCGCGTTGACGTAGGAGATCAGCGCTCGGGACGGCACGTCCGCCGAGGCGGCGACGTGATCGGCCCATTCCCGCACCGGGTCTTCGCCCGCGGGCGCGGACTGCTGCGCGGGCTCGGGGACGAGGGGCGCGGCGGAGCCGGGCAGCACCGGCGCGGGTTCCACCACGACCTGCTCGGGCGGTGGGCCGGCCGCGGGTGCGGCTTCGGGCCGGGTGAGGGTCGAGGCCAACGCGACCCCGGCGCCCATCGTGGCGACGAGGGCCAGCGCCACGGCCAGGCGTCCGACGGCGGCGGCCACTCCGCGCAGCCGGGAGGCGGTCGGGTCGGTCACGCGATCAGGCTACTTGCCGGTAGTCGCGAGAACTAGGAGCGAACACGAATCGACCATCCGCCCCTCGGACCAGGGACTCGATCAGTCGGTGCCGAAGAGGGTGCGGCTGGTCTTGCCGTAGTGGTCCGCGTGGTCGAGCACGTCCTGCCCGTAGTCGTGGCTCTCGTTGTAGTCGAGCAGCGCGACCCAGAACCGGTCCGGGTCCTGCAGGTCGCCGCCGACGGTGCACAGGTACTCGGCGGCGGCGAGCGCGGCGTCGTCGATGTCGTTGGGGTCGGCGACGCCGTCGCCGTCGGCGTCCACGGCCCACCGCTCCCAGGTGGTGGGGATGAACTGGAGGGGCCCGATGGCCCGGTCGAAGACGGGGTCGCCGTCGAGCCTGCCGCCGTCGGTGTCCTCGATGCGCTTGACGCCGTGGCTGCCGTCCAGCGGCAGGCCGATGATCGGGATGGTGGGTCTGCCGGTCTCGTCGAGGCGGGCGCCGCCGTAGCGGCCGTGGCTGGATTCGATGGCGCCGATCCCGGCGAGGGTGGTCCAGCCGAGCCCGCAGCCGGGGTGGCTCTGCGCGACGGCTCCGGCGGCGTAGCCGTAGGCCTGCAGGGCGGCGCGGGGGATGTTGAGCTCGTCGGACATCGATTCGGCCCAGGCGGTGAGCTGCAGCTGGGGCCGTTCCGTGGTGGGCAGCGGCGGGCCGCCTTCGGGCAGCACCCGGACCGGGGGCGGGTCGACGCCGCCGTCGGGGGGCGCCACCGCGGGCGGGGGGACGGCCTGCACGCTGGGTCGGATCTGCTCGGGTTCGCGGTCCGGCTCGGTGCCGCACGAGACGAGCAGTGCGATCATCGGTACCACTCCGGCGAACCGCCACGACCTGCTCGTGCTGAGTTGCTGCGACACGAATGCCCTCCCTCTCCCACTCCAGTGTGCACGTACCGGATCAACACCCGGGAGCGAACCGGACTTTTCGCTCGCCGCCGCGCGGGCACCGCCCGGATCAACGAGTGCGGGGGTGCCGCGGTGCGGGCGGACGGCCGCCTCACCGATTCAGTCCACAGTGGACTAGTTGTGATCGTTCCCGCTGGTCGCACCGCCACGGCTCCAGTAGGAGGCCCACTGCTCCGAGGTGAGCCGGTGCGGATCGTGCCCGTCGGCCCGCGCCGCGGCCTCCGCCGCCCGCACGCGCCCGTCGAAGTCCAGCGCGGCGGCGCGCAGCTCGTCCTCCGGATCACCGCCGTCCAGCCTGGCGCGGGCGACCAGCTCGAACAAGCCCGCCCCCGGTGATCCGGCGGCGGTGAGCAGCTCGCGCGGCACTCCGGCGCGGTCGGCGCGGTTCACCAACTTGGCCGCCAGCGCCGCGGCGGGCTGCCCGGTGGCCACGCCGTCCAGGACGGACTCGCGCTGCTTCTCCCGCTGCTTCAGCTCGTCCCAGCGCAGCTGCTGGGACTCGGCGTCGTGCACCGAACCTGCCTCGGTGAACACCTGCGGGTGCCGGGACACCAGCTTGCCGACCAGGTCGGCGGCGACCTCGTCCACCCCGAACGGTTCCGCGCCGTCCTCGGCCGCGATCCGCGCGTGGAACAGCACCTGCAGCAGCACGTCCCCCAGCTCTTCGCGCAGCGACGCCCGGTCCCGCTGCTCGATCGCGTCCAGCAGCTCGTAGGTCTCCTCCACCAGGTAGCGGCGCAGCGAGTCGTGGTCCTGCTCCGCGTCCCACGGGCAGCCGCCCGGCGAGCGCAGCCGGTCCATCACCGCCACCGCGTCCAGCAGTTCCGCACCCACCGGTGGTTGCGCGCCGAGCAGGACCGCACCCGCTTCCAGCAGCGCCGCCGCCTGCGCCGAGTGCACGTCCGGGGCGAACAGCACCACCGGTTCGCGCTCGGCCCCGGCCAGCAGCTCCGGCACGTCGGGCGTTCCCGGGTCGTCCAACGCGGAGACCGTGGCGGGCGGGAGTCCCGGCACCGCGTGCACCGCGGCGGCGCGGCGCAGCGCGGGCACCGCCGCCGCCGGGATCACGTCCCCGAGGCGGTCGTCCACGAGCACCACCGCCGTCCCGGGCGCCACCGTCCCGAGGTCCGGAAAGCGGGAGGTCGCGCCGGTTCCACCGGAACCGCTGGTGCGGTCGCCGGACCCCGGCGCCGCCGAACGTGCGTTGTGCATGGCGCGATTGTCCCAACCGCGCGGCCGTCCTCCGCCGCAGTGCTCGATCCATGCCGCGGAGGTTGCCGGGGAACCCGCCCGCACCCCCGTCCGACACACCGGCGCATCACCCGGTACGGGTGATCTTCGGCGACTCGCGCCGCGAAGATCACCTGTTCGGCCGCAGCCGGGGCATCGGCACCGCGGCACCCCGCCCGGTCGGCGGTGCGGACGCGGGACGGCGACCGCCCGATCCGCCGTCAGGAACGCGCGCCGGGCAGGACGATCCCGGTGGTCTCGTCCGCGTTCGGCGCCGCCGACAGGCCCAGCTCGTCCCACACGCCGTAGCGCGGGCTCAGCTCGACCCCGACCTGCTGAGCGGTGACCCGCAGCAGCTGGTCGCCCAGGGCCTGCATCTTCATCTCGTCCGCTCCGGCGGCGCTCGGCGCGGGCGGCGGCGGGCCCACCTCGCGGCGCTTGATCCGCACCACCGTCCACTGCCCGGACTGCGGCTGCAGCTCGAACGCCATCGCCGTGCCGGTGCGCGCGCCGAACAGCGGGGTGCCCGCCGCCAGGTCGGGCACGTCGGCGGAGCGCAGCCGCTGGTCGGCGGCGGCACCCGTCCCGGCCTGCCGGTCCTCGGCGACGAGCGCGGCCGATTCCGCGTCACCGCCCGCCATCCGCCGCACCTTCTCCTCGGCTTCGCGGCGGTTCACCGCGGAGGTGACGTCGTAGACGACCGACAACCGGTCCACGTACTTGCGGCCCAGCTCGGCCGCGAGCAGCCGGCTGCGCACCACGTCCTGGATGTCGCTCTCGGTGTAGATCTGGCCCTTGCTGGCGGCCTGCGGACCACCGGCCGAGTCGATGACGTCGGCGACCCGCCGCTCGTCCACGTCCAGGTCCTCGGTCCGCGCGGCCTGCTTCATCAGCTCGCGGCGCACCAGATCGGCGGCCATCCGGCGGCTGAGCTCGCCGAGCATGCCCTGCTCGGACAGCTGCGCCTTCGCCTCGGGCTCCTTGTCCAGGACCGCGCGGTAGCGGCTCTGCACCTCGTTGACCGGGATCCGCGCCTCCCCGACGAACGCCGCGGCGCCCGCCTTGCCCGGTTCGACACCGCAACCGGCGAGCAGTGCGCAGCAGAGCAGGATCAACGCGAGCGGGCGGACCCGGTGCATGGCGGAACTCACAGCGATCACCCTCTCACGAGATCATCGCAGGGTGAAACCTCCGCCCGCCGGGTCCGGCCCCGGTCAGTTCACGCAGGGCACGCCGCCCGCGGTGATCGGCTGCTCCGGTTCCTGGGCGAGCCGCAGTCCGTCCAGCCGCAGTGCCTTCGCACCGGCGAAGTTCACCGCACCCGGACCGTCGTAGTCCGCGCCGAGGTACACCTCGGCGGTGCCCGCCGGGACGGATCCGCTGGTGCGCACCGGGATTCCGCCGAGCGCCGCCGCGACCTGCTCCCCCGCGTCCTGCTCGCCCGCGGCGACCCGCACCGAGGAGGAGCTCGCCGACGCCGCGTTGCCCGTCGACCCGGTGCCGAAGCCCTGCGCCGCCAGGTGGTTCGCCACGCCCGCGGCCAGGCCGGTGATGCCGGAGGCGTTGTAGACGTCCACGGAGACCTCCGCCGGGGAGCTCGACTCGGAGGTCTCGGGCTGCGCCTCCGGCGACCGCTCGGCCTGCTGGCGCACCGCGCGTTCTTGCGGGGACAGCAGCAGGTTCGCCACGAACCGGTGCACCTCGTCCTCGTCGGCCTGCACGTCTTCGCGCCCGGACGGGCCGACGAGCTCCACCGGGATGGTGTGGAAGTCGATGTCGCCGCCCGCGATGCCGTGCATCTGCTGCGCGAACTCCATGATGTCCCAGCCGGAATCGACCACCACCGACTTCTGCAGCGCCCCGATCAGCTCGCCGAGCCGCACCGGGTTGCCCAGCGTGCCCGCGGACAGGATCTTGTTCGCCAGTCCGGACATGAACACCTGCTGGCGCACCACCCGGTCCAGGTCGTAGTTCGGCAGGCCGTAGCGCTGGCGGACGAAGGCCAACGCGTCCGCGCCTTCGACCGTCTGACGCCCGGCGGGGAACACCGCGCCGGAGTGCGCGCTGTCGTCCACCGCCTCGTTCAAGCACACCTCGACGCCGCCCACGGCCTTGGTGACGTCGTAGAACCCCAGCAGGTTGACCTCAGCGTAGTGGTCGATGCTGGCGCCGGAGAGCTCTTCGATCGTTTTGATCAGGAATTTCTGGCCTTCGGCCTTGGATTGCAGTTCCAGCTGCTTGGGGTCGGTGACGCCGTCCTGTTCGAGCCGGTGGCGGGCTTCGCTCTTGGCGCGGCCGAGGGCGGAGTTGAGCTTCTGCTCGCCGTAGCCGTTGCCGAGTTCGACCATGGTGTCGCGGGGGAAGGACACGGCGCTGGCGCGTTGCCCGCCGTTGGGGATGCGCACCAGGATCATCGTGTCGGTGAGGTCGCCGCCCTCGTCGTCGGTGGCGCGCAGTTCCTTGAGCACCTCTTCGGGCAGCGGGTTCCCGTCGGCGTCGGTGCGGCTGTCGTTGCCGACCAGCAGCACGTCGGTCGCGCCGTCCGGCGAGTTCAGGCCGCTGCCGATGACATCGCTGCCGGAGAGCCCGCCGGTGACCCCGTTGAGGGCGCCCCACGCGTAGGCGCTGCTCCCCAGGACCGCCACCGACAGCAGGGCGATCACCGTGCGCCCGAAGAACTTCCGCGCGCGGCGCGGCCTGCGCGGGCGAGGTGGTTCGCGGGGAACGACGGGGTGCCGCACGGTCGTCGCCTCGCCGGGACGGGACGGCCCCGGACGAGCATTCCTCGGTCGCTGCGGTCCTCGTGCACGCTCCACGCCCTCGTCCTCTCCCCGCCCCTGCAACACCAGGAGGCGCGCCGACCGGCGCGGCCACCTACGAGTTCAGACGCGCCACGGCCGAGCGGGTTGCCTCCCGGCACCGCACGACCACCGATCAGACCCCGGACCACCGGCGGGAGCGGAGCGCTCGCGAACGCGCGCCGATCATGCCCCGGCGCACGCACCACCGCCAGCAGAACCGCCGAGCACGCACCCGTCCGGCCGAGCGGAACGCACCGCGCGGCAGCGGGTTCAGGACGCGGTCAGCCCACCGGCGCCGGTCGACCGGCGAGCGAGGTCAGCAGGGTCGCGCACCACTCCAGCAGCGCCTCGTCCCGCAGCGGCGGCGCGCCGATCCGCCCGCCCGCGGCACCTTCGGTCGGCCGCGGCACGGACACGGTGCGGACCGTCGCCTTGTACACCGCCTTCGGGTAGAGCCGCTTGAGCCGCATCTGCTGCGAGTCGGCCAGTTCCAGCGGCGCCACCCGCAGCGAGGAGCCCTGCAAGGTCACCTCGGTGACGCCGTGTTCCCGGCACACCTGGCGGAACGCGGCGACCTTCAGCAGTCGCCGCACCGGTTCCGGCAGCGGACCGTAGCGGTCCTCCAGCTCGGCGCGCACCGCGTCCAGCGCGGCCTGGTCCCCGGCCGCCGCGATCTTCCGGTAGGCCTCCAGCCGCAGCCGCTCCCCCGGCACGTAGTCGTGCGGGATGTGCGCGTCGACCGGCAGGTCCACCCGCACCTCGGCGAGCTCCTGCTCCAGGTCGGCGGTGCCCGCGCCCGCGTGCTGCTTGAACGCCTCCACGGCCTCGCCGACGAGCCGCACGTACAGGTCGAAGCCGACGCCCGCGATGTGCCCGGACTGCTCGGCGCCGAGGATGTTGCCCGCGCCGCGGATCTCCAGGTCCTTCATCGCCACCGCCATGCCCGCGCCGAGCTCCGAGTTCTGCGCGATCGTCGCGAGCCGGTCGTGCGCGGTGTCGGTGAGCGGTTTCTCGCCCGGGTACAGGAAGTACGCGTAGCCGCGCTCGCGGGCGCGCCCGACCCGGCCGCGCAGCTGGTGCAGCTGGGAGAGGCCGAGCATGTCGGAGCGCTCCACGATCAGCGTGTTCGCGTTGGAGATGTCCAGCCCGGTCTCGACGATCGTGGTGCACACCAGCACGTCGTGCTCGCGCTCCCAGAACCCCTGGATGATCTTCTCCAGGCGCTCCTCGTTCATCTGGCCGTGCGCGGTGACGATCCGCGCCTCCGGCACCAGCTCGCGCAGCGACCGGGCGGCCTTCTCGATCGTGGAGACCCGGTTGTGCACGAAGAACACCTGGCCGTCGCGCAGCAGCTCGCGGCGGATCGCGGCGCCGACCTGCTTCTCGTCGTAGGCGCCGACGTAGGTCAGCACCGGGTGCCGCTCCTCCGGCGGGGTCAGGATGGTCGACATCTCGCGGATGCCGGCCATGCTCATCTCCAGGGTCCGCGGGATGGGCGTCGCCGACATCGTCAGCACGTCCACGTGGGTGCGCAGCGCCTTGATGTGCTCCTTGTGCTCGACGCCGAAGCGCTGCTCCTCGTCGACGATGACCAGTCCGAGGTCCTTGTAGCGCACGCCGGTCTGCAGCAGCCGGTGCGTGCCGATCACGATGTCCACCGAACCGTCCGCGAGGCCCTGCAGCGTCTGCTCCGACTCCTGCGGGGTGGTGAACCGGGACAGGCCCTTGATGGTGACCGGGAAGGAGCGCATCCGGTCGGTGAAGGTGTTCAGGTGCTGCTGGGCGAGCAGCGTCGTCGGCACCAGCACCGCCACCTGCTTGCCGTCCTGCACGGCCTTGAACGCGGCGCGCACCGCGATCTCCGTCTTGCCGTAGCCGACGTCGCCGCAGATCACCCGGTCCATCGGGACGGCGCGCTGCATGTCGGCCTTCGCCTCGTCGATCGCGGCGAGCTGGTCCCCGGTCTCGGTGTAGGGGAACGCGTCCTCCAGCTCCCGCTGCCACGGGGTGTCCGGGCCGAACGCGTGGCCGGGCGCGGACTGGCGGGCCGCGTAGAGCTGCACGAGTTCGGCGGCGATCTCCTTGACCGCCTTGCGCGCCTTGGCCTTGGTGTTCTTCCAGTCGGAGCCGCCGAGCTTGTTCAGCGTCGGCAGCTCGCCGCCGACGTAGCGGGACACCTCGTCGAGCTGGTCGGTGGGCACGAACAGCCGGTCGCCGGGCTGGCCCCGCTTGCTGGAGGCGTACTCCAGCACCAGGTACTCGCGGGTGGCGCCGCCGACGGTGCGCTGCACCATCTCCACGTACTTGCCGATGCCGTGCTGCTCGTGGACGACGAAGTCACCGGCCTTCAGCGCCAGCGGGTCCACCGCGTTGCGCCGCCGCGAGGGCATCCGGCGCATGTCCTTGGTGGACGTACCGCCGCGGCCACCGGTCAGGTCGGTCTCGGTGAGCACCACCAGGCCCACCCCGGCGGCGGCGAAACCGTCCTCCAGGCCGCCGCGCACCACGGTGATCACGCCGGTCTCGGGGGCCGCGGTCAGCCCGTCGGCGGCGTGGCGCACCGGCAGCTCGCCGTCCCGGAACTGCTGCACCGCGCGCTGCGCCGTCCCCTGGCCGGGCACCACCAGCACCGCGGCGCCGCCGGTGGCGGTGTGCGCGCGCAGGTCGGTGAAGGCCCGCTCCACCTCGCCGCGGTAGGCCTCGACCTGCTTGAGGCCCAAGTGCACCACGCCGCGGTCCGCGCTGTCGCTGCTGAGCTGGGTCAGCGTCCACCACGGCAGCCCGATCTCCCGGGTCCGCTCCTCGACCTCCGGGAGGCCCCGGTACGCCGAGGCGCCCAGGTCGATGGGGGCCTTGCCGCCGTCGGCGGCGACCATCCAGGACGCCTCCAGGAACTCCTGCCCGGTGCGCACCAGGTCCGCGGCCCGCGCCCGCACCTTCTCCGGGTCGGACAGCAGCACGTGGGTGCCGTCCGGCACGAGTTCGGTGAGCAGCCGCATCTCGCCGTCGCACAGCGCCGGGATCAGCGCCTCCATGCCTTCGACGGCGGCGCCGCCCGCGATCTTGCCGAGCATCTCGGACAGGTGCGCGTCCGCCTCGTGCCGCCGGGCCAGCTCGGCCGCGCGCTCCGCCACCTCCGGGGTGATCAGCAGTTCGCGGCAGGCGGGGGCGTACAGCGCGGTGTCGGTGGCATCCGGCAGCGAGCGCTGGTCGGCGACCGAGAACGGGCGGATCTCGGTGACCTCGTCGCCCCAGAACTCCACCCGCAGCGGGTGTTCCACGGTCGGCGGGAACACGTCCACGATGCCGCCGCGCACGGCGAACTCGCCGCGCTTCTCCACCATGTCCACGCGCGAGTAGGCGAGGCCGGCCAGCCGTTCCACCAGGTCCTCGAAGTCGTGCTCGTCGCCGAGCCGCAGCCGCACCGGGGCCAGCTCGCCCAGGCCGGGCGCGATCGGCTGGATGAGGCTGCGGACCGTCGTGACCAGCACCCGCACCGGGCCTTCGGCGTGCTCCTCGGGGTGCGCGAGCCTGCGCAGCACCGCGAGCCTGCGCCCCACCGTGTCCGCGCGCGGGGACAGCCGCTCGTGCGGCAGCGTCTCCCAGGACGGGAGCACCGCGATGCCGTCCGCGCCGAGCAGGTCCTCCAGCGCGGACGCGGTCTCCTCGGCCTCCCGGCCGGTCGCGGTCACCAGCAGCACCGGGGCCGCCGCACCGGTGTCGGCGGCGAGCGCCGCCGCGGCCAGCGGACGGGCGGCGACCGGGCCCTCCAGCACCAGGTGCGGCCGACCGGCCGCGGACACCACTTCGCGGAAGGTCTCCTCCCGCAGCAGCGCGTCGAGCAGCCCGTGCAGCGCGGCCGGAGCCGCGTCGGTCGCCGTGGCAGGACCAGCCTGGGTCATCAGAATCCCTCGCACCGAGAACGGAAAGCGCACAGACCCGTCCCCGGGACGACTGCGTCCGAGTCCGGCGTGCGGGGGTCGGCGTCGCGACGGCTGAGCCGGGACCGGCTCTCCCCAGGCGGACCGGTTGCCGGGTGGCGGGAGTCGCCGTCCAGCCTACGACTCCGCACCGACGACGTCCGGTCGCCCCGCGCCGGCGGGGCGCGGACGGGCACGGCGGGTGCCCGGGCGGTGCCACACTGTGGCGATGCGCGCTAGCCGAGTCGCCGCCGTCGCCCTGGTCGTCCTGCTCGGCGCGTGCGGCGCCCCGGACGGCGCGCCACCGCCGCCGAGCACCCGCGCTCCGGACCCGGTGCCGTCCACGCTGCGGGTGGAGGTCCTCGGCGGCGGCTTGGAGCACCCGTGGGACCTCGGCTTCCTGCCCGACGGCACCGCGCTGGTGACGCAGCGGCCGGGACGGCTGGCGCTGCTCGCCGACACCAGTCCCGGGGCGCAGATCCGGCCGGTGCGCGCCGACCTCGACGACGTGCTCGCCGAGGGCGAGGGCGGCCTGCTGGGAATGGTGGTGCACCCGGACTTCGCCGAGAGCAGGCGCTTCGTCACCTGCCAGACGCACCGGCGGGACGGGCGGGCGGTGGACGTGCGGCTGGTGACCTGGCGGCTCGCCGAGGACGGCGGCAGCGCCGAACGCGTCGGACCGCCGCTGCTGGCGGGCCTGCCGGTGAACCCGGGTGGCAGGCACTCCGGCTGCCGCCCGGAGCTGGCCGCGGACGGCGCGCTGCTGGTCACCACCGGCGACACCGCCGACCCGGCCGCCGCGCAGGACCGCCGCGGGCTGGGCGGGAAGGTGCTGCGGATGGACCTGCGCACCGGTGCGCCGCTGCCCGGCAACCCCTTCCTGGACTCCCCGGACCCCGCCGAACGGTTGGTCTACAGCTACGGGCACCGCAACCCGCAGGGCATCGCGCAGCGCCCCGGCGGCCAGGTGTTCGTCGCCGAGCACGGGCCGGACTCCGACGACGAGCTCAACCTGCTGCGCCCGGGCGGCAACCACGGCTGGGACCCGTCGCGCGGCGGCGACTCCGATTCCTACGACGAGTCGGTGCCGATGACGGACCTGCGCCGGTTCCCGGACGCGGTGCCCGCGGTGTGGTCCTCGGGAGGGACGACGGAGGCGGTGTGCGCGGCCGCGTTCCTCACCGGGGGGACGTGGGGGCGGTTCGACGGGATGCTCGCGGTGACCGCGCTGAAGGGGTCGAAGCTGATGCTGTTCCGCCTCGCCCCGGACGGGTCGGTGCGGGAGGTCCTGGTGCCACCGGAGCTCGACGGCCTGCACGGCAGGCTCCGCGCCGCGCGGCTCGGCCCGGACGGCGCCCTCTACGTCACCACGTCCAACGGCACCGACGACCGGATCCTGCGCGTCACCTCGTCCTGACCCGCCGGACGGAGGTCAGCGCCAGGTGCCGAGCTTGGGCTTGTGCTCCAGGTTGGAGAGGCCGTTCCAGGCGATGTTGACCAGGTGCGCGGCCACGTCGTCCTTCTTCGGCTTGCGCGCCTCCAGCCACCACTGGCCGACCAGCGCCACCATGCCGACCAGCGCCTGGCTGTAGAGCGGGGCGAGCTTCGCGTCGTAGCCCTTCGCGCTGAACTGGAGCCCGAGGATGTGCTCGACCTGGCTGGCGATGTCGTTGAGCAGCGAGGAGAACGTGCCGGTGGTGGAGGCCACCGGCGAGTCGCGGACCAGGATGCGGAACCCGTCGGTGCAGGTGTCGATGTATTCGAGCAGCGCGCCCGCGGCCTGCTCCAGCAGCGCGCGGGGGTGCCCGGCCGAGAGCGCCGAGACGATGCGGTCCAGCAGGGCGCGCATCTCGCGGTCCACGACCACCGCGTAGATGCCTTCCTTGCCGCCGAAGTGCTCGTAGACGACCGGCTTGGACACGCCGGCCCGGTGCGCGATCTCCTCGATGGAGGCCGCTTCGAAGCCCTTCTCCGCGAACAGGGCCCTGGCCACGTCGAGCAGCTGCTGACGTCGTTCCTCACCGGTCATCCGGACTCGGGTGGTGCGGGCCGAACGCCGCCTGGTCTCCGAATCCGGCGAGTTCCGCTTGCGCCGTCCTGCTGCCACGCAGGTCACCCTATCCGTCGAGATCCGCCGAGGTGCGCGCCTCCCCGATCGCGCGCGGCGCTGCGCGCCCGGGGAGGGCGGGCGCGCGGCCGCGCGACGAGGAGGCCGGCCCGGCGGCGCCCCCGCTGGGTCACCGGTCCGCGAGGACCGGCCCCGGCGAGGTTCCACCGCCGTGACCGCCGGAGGGTCAGCCCTTGTAGTCGGTGACCGCGATCCGGGCCAGCCGCTTCTCGTTCGGCCAGCGAACCTTCCAGGCCCAGCCGACCTTCTCGAAGAACCAGATCACCCGCGCCGAGATGTCCAGCTGCCCGCGCAGCACCCCGTGCCGGGCGCAGGTCGGGTCGGCGTGGTGGGAGTTGTGCCAGGACTCGCCGAACGACACGATCGCCAGCGGCCAGAAGTTCGCCGCCTTGTCGCGGCTCTTGAACGGGCGCTCGCCGATCATGTGGCAGATCGAGTTCACCGACCACGTGATGTGGTGCAGCAGCGAGACCCGCACCAGCCCGGCCCAGAAGAAGCCGGTCAGCGCGCCCCACCAGGACCAGGTGAGGAGCCCGCCGAGCACCGCGGGCAGCACCAGGCTCAGCGCGGTCCACAGCACGAAGAGGTTGTTCAGCTTGACCAGCCGCTCCTCCTTGTGCAGGTCGGGCGCGAACCGCTCCTCGTTGGTCATGTTCCGGTCGAACAGCCAGCCCATGTGCGCGTGCCAGAAGCCCTTGGCCAGCGCACCCGGAGTGCTGCCGAAGCGCCACGGCGAGTGCGGGTCGCCGTCGCGGTCCGAGTAGGCGTGGTGCCGCCGGTGGTCGGCGACCCAGGTGATCACCGGGCCCTGCAGCGAGGTCATGCCCGCGATCGCGAGCGTGGCGCGCACCGGCCAGTTGGACTTGAACGAGCCGTGCGTGAACAGCCGGTGGAACCCGACGGTGACGCCGAGCCCGCTGAACACGTAGAAGAAGGCCGCGAGGCCGACGTCGACCCAGCCGAGGCCCCAGCCCCAGGCGAACGGGATCGCGGCGACGAGCGCGACGCACGGGATCAGGACGAACGCGTAGACGAAGAACTGGGCGAGTCGGGGACGGGCCCCCGCGGTGAGCGGCTTGGGCCCGGACTCGGCCCCGGAAGTCTCGGGGGCAACGTCGGTTGCTGCGGTCATACTCAGTACCTCTACTGGGTCAGGTGGCGGAAGAACGTTGGTCGGCAGCGCCGGGAAAGCGGTGTCGGCCCCGCAGATCCTACGGGACCGTAACCTACGCCAGCGTAAGTTGGTGGATGCACAATCGTCACCCCCCGGCGACGGAAATACGGCGTGTCGCTACCGCCCGGGCGTGTCCGGATCGTCGGTTCCGATCGTTCGTGCACCCGTGAGAACGATCACCCTGGACGGGCATGCCACGATGTCGACTGGGCGACCGCGGTCGGTCGGCGTGGCGGTAAGCTCTGGCGCCGGACCACATCGCCCGATCCGCCGTGGTGTAAAGGCAGCACCTCAGATTTTGGTTCTGATGGTCCAGGTTCGAGTCCTGGCGGCGGAGCAGCGGTCCCCGCGACGCCGTGCGCGATGTCCCGACGGGAACCGTGGTCGATCGCCGACCTCCCCGGCCCCGGCCGGGCTTGGATGCCAGCAGGGGGTGTGCGCCGCTGCGCGAGGACACGACGGACGTGCGCGACGATGCGGCAACCGCGCTGAGCGAGGTCAGCGACGCGTGGTTGGTCGGTCGCGCTCGCGAACTCAACGCCGTCGGCCAGAACAGCGACGCACTGGGCCAGCGCGGCACCATCCGCGAAGCCGACGGCCTGCTCGCCGAGGCGCAGCGGCGCGGTGAACCCCGCATCGTCGCCCAGCTGCTGCGGCACTGCGCCGCGATGCGGCTGTCCTCCTCCGGGCTCGCGCACGGCGCCGAACCGCTGCTGGACGAACTCCTCACGCACAGCCGCAGGCACGGCCTGACCGTGCTGGAAGCCGACGCCTACGCGCTGCGCGGCAGGCGCGCGCTGCTCACCGGCAGCGAGGACAACGCGATCACCGAGGTCGCCAGCGGGCTCGCCATGCTGGAGGACGAACCCGTCCCGGACACCGCGCTGGGCAGGCGCTCCTGGGACCGGCTGCTGGCGACCGCGCTGATCGACCTGGGCTCGGTGCTCACCCAGCTCGGCGTGTACGAGACCGCGGACGAGGTGATGGCCCGCGCGCTGCACCGGATCCGGGAGAGCGGCGGCCCGCACGAGATAGCGCTGCACATGATGAACCGCTGCCGGATGTTCCTCGGCTGGGGTTTGCGGCTGGAGCGCATCGGCCAGCAGGACGCGGCGGGCGAGCGGTTCGCCACCGCCTCCGGGCTGGCGCTCGGTGTGGAGGTGCCGTGGCGGGAATCGCTGTTCCCCCGGCTCGCGGACCGCTCCGCCGCCGACCAGATCCCGGTGCTCGGCGCCGCGCACGCGCTCGCCCAGCCCGGCGAGGAGCACATCGAGCGGTTGCGGCGGCTGCGCTCGCTGGACCGGGCCATCCACCCGCGCGAGAAGATCATCGTGACGATCGCGCTGTCCCGCTGCCTGATCGGCGCGGGCCGGCGGTCGGAGGCGGTGCGGATGCTCTCCGACACCCGCTCCAAGGTCACCAGCGACGCCGCCGACCCCACGCTGCGGATCTCGCTCGCCCGCGAGTACGCGCAGCTCACCGAGCTCGACCAGGACCGGCCCACCAGCGATGCGGTGCACGACTACGTGCTGGACCTGGAGAACGAGCTGTGGGCGATGCGGGAAGGCCGCTACCTGACGCTGAGCACGCGGCTGGAGAACTCGCGGCTGAACCTGCGCCACGACGCGATCACCCAGCAGGCGCTGCAGGACCCGCTGACCGGGCTGTCCAACCGGCGGGCGCTGGACGAACGGCTGGACGCGCTGCTGGACTCCCCGGAGGCGCAGCCGCTGTCGGTGGCGCTGGTCGACCTGGACGGCTTCAAGGAGGTCAACGACCGCTGCTCGCACGCCGAGGGCGATGACGTGCTGCGGGTCGTGGCGAGCACGCTGCGGGACACGCTGCGGGTGGACGACTTCGTGGCCCGCTACGGCGGCGACGAGTTCGTGGTGCTGCTGCCCGGCGTGACGCTGGCCGCGGCCGAGTCGGCGCTGCGGCGGACGGTGGAGGCGATCGCGCGGCTGCCGAAGGCGCTGTCCCGCGGGGTGACGCTGTCGATCGGCGTGGTCGCGCGGCGACCGCAGGAGTCCGGCGCGCAGGTGCAGGCCCGCGCGGACGCGGCGATGTACCAGGCCAAGCGGGACGGCGGTAACCAGGTGGCCACGTTCGCGGTGGAGTCGTCGGGCGGCGACGACGAGGAGACCTGGATCCCGCCGCAGCCCCGCTGATGGTTCACCCGGACCGGCCCAGCCGATGCTCGTGCGTGCACTCTCCGTGAGCGACCCGTCCCCGGGGCGGGCAGTCGGGACCCGGCGGCCCGCAACGCACCGCGACGTCGGCGACCACCCGCCAGCATTCCGCCCGATTGATCACAAAGCAGCAGTTCGGGACGGCCGCGACGTCCGGAGCGGGGTGGACCGGGCAGGTAGCATCGGCGTCCGCCGGACAAGCGGGAAGGGCCACCGGCGCGCGCGCGGCACGCCCCGGTTACCCTTCACCCGCTTGGACGCCACCAGCAGCCGGTTCGCGGCGAGACTGCTCACCGTGACCACACCGACCAGGGCGACTCCGGCGTGTCGGCGTCGAACCCGCTTGAGACCCAAGGGAGTGCGTTGATGCCTCAGGGCGAGAACGCCCGGCCCGCCCCCAGCACGTCCGGCGCGGCTTCCTCCGCTTCCCCCTCCGCACTCGGCAACGCGGGCTCCGCGGTCAGCACCATCGTGCTCGCCGCGGGCGAGGGGACCCGGATGCGCTCCGCGACGCCGAAGGTGCTGCACCCGCTCGCCGGCCGGCCGCTGGTCGAGCACGCGGTGCGGGCGGCGGCCGGGACCGGGCCGGACGACCTGGTGGTCGTGATCGGCCACGGCCGGGACGCCGTCGGCGAGCACCTCGCGCAGGTCGCCGACGGCCTCGGCCGCAAGGTGCACACCGTCGTCCAGGACCGGCAGCTCGGCACCGGGCACGCGGTCGCGTGCGGGATGACCGCGCTGGCGAACCAGCGGCAGGGCACCGTGCTGGTCAGCTACGGCGACGTCCCGCTGCTGGACACCGCGACGCTCGACGCGCTGCTCGCCGAGCACCACGAGCGCGGCAACGCGGTCACCGTGCTCTCGGCGGTCGTCGACGACCCCACGGGCTACGGCAGGCTGGTCCGCGACGCCGCCGGGAACGTCACCGGCATCGTCGAGCAGAAGGACGCCACCGCCGAGCAGGCCGCCATCGGGGAGATCAACTCCGGGGTGTACGCGTTCGACGCGGCGGTGCTCTCCGACGCGCTGGAGCGGTTGTCCACCGACAACGCGCAGGGCGAGCTGTACCTGACCGACGTGCTGTCCATCGCCCGCTCCGACGGCCACCCGGTGGGCGCGCTGGTGTGCGCGGACACCTGGCTCGTGGAGGGCGTCAACGACCGGGTGCAGCTGGCCCGGCTCGGTGCGGAGCTCAACCGCAGGCTGGTGCTCGGCTGGATGCGCGAGGGCGTCACCGTCACCGACCCGTCCTCGGTGTGGCTGGACTGCGACGTGGTGCTCGACCGCGACGTGACCGTGGAGCCGGGAGTGCAGCTGCGCGCGGGCACCACCGTCGGCGAGGGCGCGCTGATCGGCCCGGACACCACGCTGACCGGCTGCACCGTGCACCCGGGTGCCTCGGTCGTGCGCACCCACGGCGAAGGCGCCGAGGTCGGTCCCGGCGCCTCGGTGGGGCCGTTCGCCTACCTGCGCCCCGGCGCGCGGCTCGGCGAGAAGGGCAAGATCGGCACCTTCGTCGAGGTCAAGAACGCCGAGATCGGCACCGGCAGCAAGATCCCGCACCTCACCTACGTCGGCGACGCCGAGATCGGCGAGGGCAGCAACATCGGTGCGGCGAGCGTCTTCGTGAACTACGACGGCGTCGCCAAGCACCGCACCGTGATCGGTTCCCACGCCCGGACGGGGGCGGACAACATGTTCGTCGCTCCCGTCGAGGTCGGGGACGGCGCCTACACGGCCGCCGGTTCGGTCATCACCCAAGATGTCCCCCCGGGCGCCATGGCGGTCGCCCGCGGGAGGCAGCGCAACATCGAAGGCTGGGTGGCTCGCCGCCGCCCGGACACCGCCGCCGATCGAGCCTCCCGGCAGGCTCAGCAGCGGTCGGGATCTGACGACCTGACCACCAATCCGACGAGTGACACCCGATGATGGGCGTCAACGGGGAGGGACGATGACCGTGAGTGCCATGTCTGCGACCCCGAAGAAGAGCCTCAAGCTCTTCTCCGGGAGCAGCCACCCGGAACTTGCCGAGGAGGTGGCCAAGCAACTCGACGTGACGGTCACGCCCCAATCGGCCTACAAGTTCGCGAACGGCGAGATCTTCGTCCGCTACGACGAGTCGGTCCGCGGCTGCGACGCCTTCGTGATCCAGTCGCACTGCACGCCGCTCAACGACGCCATCATGGAACAGCTGATCATGGTGGACGCGCTGAAGCGGGCCAGCGCCAAGCGCATCACCGTGGTCATGCCGTTCTACGGCTACGCCCGGCAGGACAAGAAGCACAAGGGCCGCGAACCGATCTCGGCCCGCCTGATGGCGGACCTGTTCAAGACCGCGGGCGCCGACCGGATCATGACGGTGGACCTGCACACCGACCAGATCCAGGGCTTCTTCGACGGGCCGGTGGACCACCTGCTCGCGCAGACGGTGCTGTCGGACTACATCCGGCAGACCTACTCCGACGAGAAGATCACCGTGGTCTCGCCGGACTCCGGCCGGGTGCGGGTCGCGGAGAAGTGGGCGGACAACCTCGGCGGGACCCCGCTTGCGTTCATCCACAAGACCAGGGACCCCACGAAGCCGAACCAGGTCGTCGCGAACCGCGTCGTCGGTGACGTCGAAGGCCGGCTGTGCGTGCTGGTCGACGACATGATCGACACCGGTGGCACGATCACCAAGGCCACCGAGCAGCTGCTGGAGTCCGGCGCGAAGGACGTCATCATCGCGGCGACCCACGGCGTGCTCTCCGGCCCGGCGGTGGAGCGGCTGTCGTCCTGCGGGGCGAAGGAGGTCGTGCTGACGAACACGCTGCCGATCCCGGACGACCACCACTTCGACACGCTGCGGGTGCTCTCGATCGCCCCGCTGGTCGCCGAGGCGATCCACCAGGTGTTCGAGGACGGTTCGGTCACCAGCCTGTTCGACGGCCACGCCTGAGCGAAGTCCGAACGCACGACGGCCCGGTCCCCCTCGGGGCCGGGCCGTTGCGCGTCCGCGGCGGTCGGCCCGGAGCGGGCGGGCCGAGCGCGATCAGATGGTCGTGACGACCTCGTCGTAGTCGTGGCGGGGCAGGCGGTCGAACCACGGGTCCTCGCCCGGCTTGCCGATGTTGACCACGACGAGCACCTGCTGCTTGCCGTCCGGGAAGAACTCGGCGTTGATGCCCGCCGGGTCGAAGCCGGTCATCGGGCCCGCGGCCAAGCCGGCGGCGCGCACGCCGAGGATGAAGTAGGCGACCTGCAGGCTCGCGTTGAGCCTGGCGTGCTCGGTGCGGAAGTCGTCGTCCGCCCACATGTCCTTGGCGTTGGGGGCGTGCGGGAACATCCGCGGCAGGTTCTCGTGGAAGTCGGTGTCGGCGGCGAGCACGGCGACGACCGGAGCGCTCTCGGTCTTGGCCCGGTTGCCCCCGCCCAGGTGCGGCAGCAGGCGCTGCTTGCCCTCGTCGGAGCGGATCAGGACGATGCGCAGCGGCTGCTGGTTCATGGAGGTCGGGCCCCACTTGACCAGGTCGTGGATGGCGCGCAGCTGCTCGTCGGTGACCTCGTCGGCGCTGAAGGTGTTGGCCGTGCGGGCGTTGCGGAACAGCAGGTCCTGGGCTTCCTCGGACAGCTGGAGGCCGGTCGTCGAATCGGTCGAGGTCATGATCACTTCCTTGCTCGCGGTTTCTCCGAGCAACGTGTTTGAAGCTTCCACCATTCCGGCAGAGGCGCGCGTCACACCCGTCCCGCTCGTCAGAACAGGCCGACGAGCTCGTTGATCGCCACGCCGACGAACAGCAGCAGGCACAGCACCAGCAGCGTGTTCGACAACCACCGGGAGCGGTGCTCGGCCGGCATCATCGAGCGCGAGTTCAGCAGCACCAGCAGCGTGCCCGCCAGGAACGGCATGAACAGCGCGCCCAGCACCCCGTACACCAGCGTCAGCTGGAACGGCTTGCTGAACAGCAGCAGCAGCATCGGCGGGAAGGTCAGCCACAGCAGGTAGATCCGGTAGGGCGCGCTGTGCATGCCCGCCTTGTGGTCGTAGGCCTCGGCGGTCTCCACCGGCGCCTCCTTCGGCAGCCGCCAAGTCCGCCACCAGTCGGCGAACAGCAGGCTCACGCCGTTCCACACGCCGATCACCGAGCTGAACGCGACGGCGAAGAAGCCGACCAGGAACGGGATCCGCGCCCATTCGCCGTAGTCGGCGGCGAGCACGTCGCCGAGGTTGAGCAGGCCCTTGTCGCTCTCGGTCAGGTCCTGGCCGAGCAGGATCTCCGCGCCCACCACCAGCATCGCCACCACGAAGATGCCGGTGGTGAGGTAGCCGACGGTGTTGTCCATCCGCATGATCGGCAGCCACTTCGGCGTCCGCCAGCCCTTCGCGAACGTCCAGTAGCCGTAGGCGGCCATCGTGATGGTGCCGCCGACACCGCCCATCAGGCCGAGCACGTAGGCCACCGAGCCCGCGGGCAGCCGCGGCACCAGGCCCTCGCCGAGCTCCAGCAGGTTCGGCCCGACCAGGAACGCGGTGCCGACGACGGTCACGAACATGACCCCGACCAGCACCGTCATGATCTTCTCCAGCACCGCGTAGCGGCCGAACCACACCAGCGCCAGGCCGAGCAGCCCGCACAGCGCCGCCCAGCCGCCGACCGGCAGCACCGGGAACAGCGCGTTCAGCGGCAGCGCCGAGGCGGACATCGCGGTGGCCCCGTACACGAAGCCCCAGATCACGATGTACACGCCGAAGTAGGCGGTGGCCCACCGGCCGAGCGAGCGCCAGCCGGAGAGCATCGTGCGCTCGCCGCCGAGGTGCCAGCGCCCGACCGCCTCGCCGAGCGCCAGCTTGAACACCGTGCCCAGCAGCACCGCCCAGAACAGCGTGTACCCGTACCGGGCGCCGGCGACCATGGTTGCGACCAGGTCGCCCGCGCCGACCCCGGTGGCGGCGGCCATGATGCCGGGGCCGATCTGCTTGAACCGCGCCCAGCCGGTGGCCGGGACCTGCGGCGCGCTGCCGTTCTCGGCGCCCTGGCCGGAGCTCGTGTCTGCGGACATGCGCGTCAAACTATCGCCGCGCGTGGTGCCGGTCACCCGTCGGCGACCAAACCGTGACGCACGGGCACCGGCACTGCCGCACTTCGCCTGTCAGCGGCGAAGCCGCTGAGCGGAGACGAGCCCACGAAGCCTCAGTAAGCGACCGTGAAGCGGGTGCGGTGGTGGGCCGGTGCATCGAGCTCGTCGACGAAGGCCAGGGCGAAGTCGTCGCCGCCGATCGTCGAGTTCCCCGCCTCGTCGGACAGCAGCAGGTCGCCGCCGACCCGGTAGGTGCCGGTCCGCTCCCCCGGCGCGTAGGCGCCGAACACCGCGGGCGGGCTCACGTAGAACCAGTCGACGTCGGCGGGGGCTTCGCGCAGCGCGTCCAGCACCTCGGCGTGCGAACCCGCCTCCAGCTTGAACTCCGCCGGGAAGTCCGGGGTGTCGATGACGCGGGGACCGCCTTCGGCGACGCGCAGGCTGCCCGCCCCGCCGACGACGCCGAGCCGGAAGCCGTTGGTGCGCGCGGCGTCGAGCAGTGTCGGCACCGCGTCGAGCAGCTTCTTGCCGTCGGCCGCCGGGCGGCCCGGGGTGGCGATGAGCACCGCGTCGGCACCCTTCGTCACGTCGAGCACGAACGCCGGGTCGTGCATCGTGCCCTGGCGCCCGCTGAGCCCGTCGGCTTCGGGCAGTCCGCTCACGTCGCGGGCCACCCCGATCACCTCGTGGCCGCGGGACAGCGCTTCCTTCGCGATCCGGCCGCCCGCGTACCCGGTGGCGCCGAACAGAACGATCCGCATGCGAGATCTCCTCCAGTCGTGGACCTGACCAGGATGGTAACCATTGGTGACCAGTGACTTCACAGTGCTATAAGTACCTGGTGGTTACCAACCTGGTCCCGGACGTGCACGACCCCGCCTGCCCCACTCGCGTGGTGCTCGACCGCATCGGAGATCGCTGGACGTCGCTGGTGGTGCTGAACCTGCTGGACGGCCCGCTGCGGTTCACCCGGCTGCGCGCGGCCATCGGCGGAGTGGCGCCGAAGGTGCTCACCCAGACCTTGCGCGCGATGGAGCGCGACGGCCTGCTCCACCGGACCGTCCACGCGGAAGTTCCCCCGCGGGTGGACTACGAGCTCACCGCGCTGGGCCGGTCGCTGAGCACCCCGATCCAGGCCATCACCGACTGGGCCGAAGCCCACGTGACCGACGTGGAAGCCGCCCGTGCCGAGTACGACGCGGCCCGCGAGGACCGCTGATCGCCCCTGCACCCACCCGGGCGGCGCCCCCTTCCCGCGCAGGCTCTAAACTGTTCGGGTTGCCTCGGCGAGGCCGGGTCCTGCCACCCGGCGTGATCGACGCGGCGGCTCGGTGTTCGCCCTCGTGGACGCGAAGGACCGCCGGCGCCGCCCGCACAAGGTGCCGCCCCGTCCGGTACGCGCCGACCACGCAAGTGGTGCCCCCGCCGCCGCAGGCCGCCGACCAGTTCCGTTCCGCCCGACGTCACGAGGAGTGCACCACCGTGTCCGAGGTACGTATTTCCGTCGAACCGCGCACCGAGTTCGGCAAAGGCGCAGCCCGTCGCACCCGCCGCGCCGGCAAGATCCCCGCGGTCCTCTACGGCCACGGCTCCGACCCGAAGCACCTGTCGCTGCCCGCGGTCGAGTTCGCCCGCGCCGTCCGCGACAACGGCCAGAACGCGGTGCTGACCCTGGAGGTCGCCGGTTCGGCCAACGAGCTCGCGCTGACCAAGACCATCACCGCGCACCCGATCAAGAACTACATCGAGCACGTCGACCTGCTGCTGGTCAAGCGCGGCGAGAAGGTCACCGTGAACGTGCCGGTCGTGCTGGTCGGCGACGCCGCCCCGGGCACCCTGGTCACCCAGGACCTCAACGAGCTCGAGGTCGAGGCCGAGGCGCTGCACATCCCCGAGCAGTTCGAGGTCTCCGTGGAGGGCGCCGAGGACGGCACCCAGATCCACGCCTCCGACGTGCGGCTGCCGAAGGGCGTCACGCTGAGCTCCGCCCCCGAGGGCCTGGTCGCCAGCATCAGCGAGGCCCCCAGCGCCGCCGACATGGAGTCCGAGATCGACGCCGAGGGTGCGGGCGTCGTCGAGGACGAGCCCGAGGACGCCACCGCCTCGGAGTCCTGAGCCCACGACGTCGGGCCGGCGGCCGGGATGCGGTGAACCGCGTCCCGGCCGCCGCGGCTCCGGCCCGCCCGGGCCGAACACCGCGCGGCCGCCCCGGCACGGGGCCGGCCATCCCGAGGTCGCCGCTGATCAGCTGCGACCCCCATCCGAGGACGCAGCCTGGTGACCACTCCTGACTCGCCCGTCCTGATCGTCGGACTCGGCAATCCGGGACCGCGCTACGCGGGCAACCGGCACAACGTCGGTTTCCTCGTCGCCGACGAGCTCGCCGCCCGCGTCGGCGGTGGGTTCAAGGCGCACAAGTCCGGCGCCGACGTCGTCGAAGGCCGGTTGGGCGCCCGCCGCGTCGTGCTGGCGAAGCCCCGGTCGTTCATGAACCTCTCCGGCGGCCCCGTGGCGGGCACGTCGAAGTTCTTCAAGGCCACCCCCGAGACGCTGATCGTGGTGCACGACGAGCTGGACCTGCCGTACGGCACCGTCCGGCTCAAGCGCGGCGGCGGCGAGAACGGGCACAACGGGCTGCGGTCCATCACCAAGTCGCTGGGCACCAAGGACTACCTGCGGGTGCGGTTCGGCGTGGACCGCCCGCCGGGCCGGATGGACCCGGCGGACTACGTGCTCAAGGACTTCTCCGGCGCGGAGCGCAAGGACCTCGGCTACTTCGTGGACCTGTGCGCCGACGCCGTCGAGGCGCTGGCCGCGGACGGTCTGGAAGCCGCGCAGAACCGCTTCCACTGATCAGCCGGCGGCGGGCGGCACGAGTTCCGCGGTGGCGGCGCGCTTGAGCTTGCCGGACGGGGTCTTCGGCAGAGATCCGGGCGGCAGCACCACGACTGCGGCCGGGCGGACGCCGACGGCCCGCACCACGCTGCTGGTGATCTCCTTGCGCAGCGCCTTCTCCGCCGCCCCGTCGCCCGCGGACGCCGATTCGCAGACGACCGCGAACCGCTCCCGGCGGCTCCCCGCGTCGAGCCGGACCGCGGCCGCGTTCCCCGCGCGCACCCCGGCGACCTCGCTCGCGGCGCGCTCCACGTCCACCGGGTAGACGTTCCGCCCGCCCATGATGATCACGTCCTTGCGCCTGCCGCAGATGACGACCTGGCCGTCGACGAGGTAACCGTCGTCCCCGGTGTCCAGCCAGCCCGCCGCGTCCTGCGCGGGCACCGGCCCGTCCGCGGTGCGGTAGCCGGGCGTGACGGCGGCGCCGCGCACCCGCACCCGGCCCACCGCGCGCTCGCCCAGCTCGTTCCCCGCGTCGTCGACGACCTGCACTTCCATCCCGGGCAGCGGCGGCCCGAGCAGCGCGAACGATCGCGTTCCGCCGCCGGTGGCGGGTTCGGCGCGGCCGCGCACCTCCAGCGCTTCGGCGGAGACCACGTCCACCCGCGTCGGCCGGTCGAGCTCGGCGAACGTCACGGCCAGCGTCGCCTCCGCCATCCCGTAGGCGCACACCACCGCCGCGTCGCCCAGCCCGAAGCGGGCACCGGCCGCGGTGAACGAGCGGACCGCCGACACGTCGATCGGTTCGGCGCCGTTGAGCGCGAACCGCAGCCCGGACAGGTCGAACTCGCCGTCCTCGGCGCGGCTCATCCGGCGCGCGGCGATGGCGTAGGCGAAGTTCGGCGCCGCGGTCACGGTGCCGCCGTACTTGCCGATCAGCTTCGGCCACAGCAGCGGGGCGGCGAGGAAGTCGGTCGGTGTCACCTGCACCGCCTCCATCCCGATCGCCATCGGCACGGTGAGGGTGCCGACGAGGCCCATGTCGTGGAACAGCGGCAGCCAGGACACGGCCACGTCCCCCGCCGGGTCCAGGTGGGCGGCCTCGACCATCGCGGCGGTGTTCGCGGCCAGGTTGCCGTGGGTGATCCGCACCGCCTTCGGCTCCGCGGTCGATCCGCTGGTCAGCTGCAGCAGCGCGGTCGCGTCCTCCGCCACCGGCACCGGCTCGGCCAGCGGCTCGGGGTGCGCGACGAGGCCCGCGAGGTCGCGGTACCGGATGCGGTGCGAGTCGAGCAGGTCGGCGAGCGGCTCGAACGGCGGCCCGAGCAGCACCAGCTCGGCGTCGATCACGCCGAGCACCCGCACCGCGTCCTGCGCCCAGCGCGCCAGGTCGGTGCGCGGCGTCGGCTGGTGCAGCATCGTCACGCTGTTCCCGGCGAGCCAGCCGCCTTGCACGGCCGGTGCGATCAGGCCGGGGTCGGCGGCGAGCACGGCGACCGCCGCGCCGGGCCGGACGGTGCCGGTGAGCGCGGCGGCAACGCACCGGGCCTGCTCGTGCACCTCGGCCCAGGTGCGGCGCCGGGGTGCGCGGGGTTCGCCGGTGACCAGCCCGCGCGCGTCCGCCCCGCCGTCGAGCGCCGAGGCCACGATCCCGTCCACGAACCGGCTCATGTGACGCACATTACGACCGTTCCCAGGTGCGGGAAACCGTCGCAGCGACCAATCCACCCCGGCGAAAGGTCCTACCGACCGAACCCGCCCACCTCGACCCACAGCGAGGACCGCCTGCCCGTGAACCTGCTCGGCAGGTCGTATCCGTTGCATGTCAGCGGCGAAGCCGATGAGCTGACGACCACCCGATCAACAGGACCACCCGCGGGTTCTCAGCGGTTCCCTCGCGAGGACAGCTTTCCCCTCGTGGCAGAGCCACTCGGGAAAAAGATCCCGCAGCGAGGGAAACGCTGAGGTTCCGCCACCCCACCCCCTCGCAGCAGGACAACGACCTCAATCCAGCTGATCGGCCAGTTCCAGCCAGCGGGCTTCTACTTCGTCCTTCTCCTGCGACAGCGCCCGCAGCTCGGCGTTGAGCCCCTGCAGCCGCTCGGGTTCGGTGGCGGCCTCGGCGAGCTTGACGTGCAGGTCCTGCTCCTTCTTGCCGAGCTTGTCGAGCTGGCGCTCCAGCTTGGCGAGGTCCTTGCGCGCGGCCCGCTCCTGCGCCCCGGAGAGCTTGTTCTCCTTGGCCTCGGCCGAGTCGACGGCCTGCTTGCCGACGGACTCCTCCGCTTCGAGCAGCGAGCTGCGCCGCCGCAGGTACTCTTCGATGCCGCCGACGAGGTCGCTGAGCTTCCCGTCGCCGAACAGGGCGACGACCCGGTCGCACACCCGCTCCACCAGGTACCGGTCGTGCGAGACGACGACGAGGGTGCCGGGCCAGCCGTCGAGGAGGTCTTCGAGCTGCTGCAGGGTGTCGATGTCCAGGTCGTTCGTCGGTTCGTCGAGCACCAGCACGTTCGGCTCGCCCATCAGCAGCCGCGCGAGCTGGAGCCTGCGGCGCTCCCCGCCGGAGAGGTCGCCGACGGGCGTCCACTGCCGCCCCTTGCCGAACCCGAAGCGCTCCCCCAGCTGGGAGGCGGTGAGCTCGTACTTGCCGAGCTGCACGCGTTCGGCCACGTCCTCGATGGCCTCCAGCACCCGCCAGTCGCCGGGCAGGTCGTGCAGTTCCTGCGTGAGGTGGGCGAGCCGCACGGTGGCGCCGACCTTGCGGGTGCCCGCGTCCGGTTCGCGTTCGCCCGCGATCAGCCGCAGCAGCGTCGTCTTGCCGGAGCCGTTCACGCCGACGACGCCGATCCGGTCGCCGGGGCCGATTCGCCAGGTCACGTCCCGCAGCAGGGTGCGGTCGGCGATCCGCAGGTCGACGTCCTCCAGCTCGACGACGGTCTTGCCGAGCCGCCGCTTCGCGAAGCTGACCAGTTCGACGGTGTCCCGCGGCGGCGGGACGTCGGAGATCAGCGCTTCGGCGGCCTCCACCCGGTAGCGCGGCTTGGAGGTGCGGGCCTTCGCACCGCGCTGCAGCCAGGCGAGTTCCTTGCGGGCCAGGTTCTGCCGCTTCTCCTCGGCCTGCTGGGCGAGCCTGCCGCGCTCGGCGCGGGCGTAGATCCAGTCGGCGTAGCCGCCTTCGTACTGCTCCACCTTGCCCTGGGTGACCTCCCAGGTGCGGTTGCAGACGGTGTCCAGGAACCAGCGGTCGTGCGTGACGATGACGAGGGCGCAGCGGCGGGCCAGCAGGTGATCGGCCAGCCAGCGCACCCCTTCCACGTCGAGGTGGTTCGTCGGCTCGTCCAGCACCAGCAGGTCGAGGTCGCGCACCAGCGCGGCGGCCAGCGCGACCCGGCGGCGCTCCCCGCCGGAGAAGTCGGCGACGGGCGTGTCCAGCCCGAGCCGGGTCATGCCGAGCCCGGTGAGCACCGAGCGGACCCGCGCGTCGGCGGCCCACTCGTGCTCGGCGGTGAACCCGTGCGGGTCGAGCACGGCGTTGCGCACGGTCGACCCGGGCGGGAGTTCGGTGCGCTGGGTGACGACGGCCATCCGCAGGTCGCGGGACTGGCTGACGCGGCCGGAGTCGGGTTCTTCGGCACCGGAGAGCACTTCCAGCAGCGTGGTCTTGCCGCCGCCGTTGAGGCCGACGACCCCGATGCGTTCGCCTTCGTCGACGCCGAGGGACACGCCGTCCAGCAGCGGTCGCACTCCGTAGCTCTTGCTCACCGATTCGAGGTTGATCAGGTTCGCCATCGGGGGTGTGGATCTCCAGAGGAACGTGGGGGGTGGGTCAGGCGTGGACCTGCGGCGGAGTGGGCCGGTCGGCGCGGTCGTCACCGACGATCCGCGCGCCGGGCACCGGGCCCTGCGCGACCCGCACGGTGCGGCACACGCCCGCGCCGGACAGCTCGGCGGCCACCCGGACCGCGGCGTCGTCGTCGGTGCACAGGAACGCGCAGGTCGGGCCGGAGCCGGACACGATCCCGGCGAGCGCGCCCGCTTCCACGCCGGCGCGCAGCGTGCGGCGCAGGTTCGGCCGCAGCGACACCGCCGCGGACTGCAGGTCGTTGCCCAGCAGCAGCGCCAGCTGCCGCGGGTCGCCGGAGGCCAGCGCCTCCAGCAGCGGTTCCACCTCGCCGACGCGGTGCGGGCCGGTGTCGCCGCGCAGCCGGTCCAGCTCGGCGTACACGCCGGGGGTCTCCAGGCCGCGCCGGTCCAGCGCGATCACCCAGTGGAAGGTGTGCCGGGCCAGCACCGGGACCAGCCGCTCGCCGCGACCGGTGCCGAGCGCGGTCCCGCCCAGCAGCGAGAACGGCACGTCGCTGCCGATCTTCGCGGCGAGGTCGGCGAGGTCGTCCCGGCCGATCTCCAGCCGCCACAGCGCGTTCACGGCCAGCAGCGCGGCGGCCGCGTCGGCGCTGCCGCCCGCCATGCCGCCCGCTACGGGGATGCCCTTGCGGATCGTGAGCTGCACGCCCGGTTCCTCCGGGTCGCGGCCGGAGTGCTCGGCGAGCAGCTGCACCGCCCGCCACGCCAGGTTGCTCGGCCCGGTCGGGACCGAGTCGGCGCCTTCGCCGTGCACCTCGATGCCGGGCTCGTCGGCGGTGCGCACCGTCACCTCGTCGGTGAGCGAGAGCGCTTGGAAGACGGTGACCAGCTCGTGGTAGCCGTCCGGGCGGGTATCGCCGACCGACAGGTGCAGGTTCACCTTGGCCGGGACACGCACGGTGATGGGGGTGGGTACCACGGAGAGCACCCCTAGAGCGTACGTGTCCGCGCGACTCGCGTGCCGCCCCAGCACCCGACTTCACAGCGGAACCTCCGCGCACCCGGCCGGAATTCCCGGTCGGGCGATGGCACCGCCACCAGGTGGATCTTCGTCCAGCCCGGCCCGGACGCACCGCGGCCCCCCCGCTGCCACGAGGGGCCCCCCGGTCCGGGATCGATCAGGAAGCGGGGATCACCGAGATGCCGCCGTAGGTCTTGTTGATGAAGTCCTCGACCTCCGGCGAGCGCAGCAGCTCGGCCAGCTTCTGCACCCGCGGGTCCTTCGCCATCTCGGGCGAGGCGACGAGACCGTTGGCGTACGGGTTGTTCTCCGCGCTCTCCACCGCGATCGGATCCTTCAGCCCGGCTTTGAGCGCGTAGTTGCCGTTCACGATGGCCGCGTCGGCGTCATCGACCGAGCGGGGCAGCTGGTCGCTGGAGAGCTCCTGGAACTGGATGTTCTTCGGGTTCTCCGCCACGTCGCGCACCCCGGCGCCCTGCTCGGCGCCCGGCTTCAGCTTGAGGACACCGTTGGCCTGCAGCAGTTCCAGGCTGCGGGTCTGGTTCGACGGGTCGTTGGGCAGCGCGATCCGCGCGCCGTTCGGCAGCTCCTGGAGGGAGCGGACCTTCTTGGAGTAGACCGACAGCGGTTCGAGGTGCACCGTCTGCACCCATTCGAACTCGCCGCCGCGCTGCGCCTGGTACTCCGCCAGGTACGGCTTGTGCTGGTAGTAGTTCGCGTCCAGCTCGCCGTTGGCGACGGCCTCGTTGGGCCGGTTGTAGTCGTCGAACTTCTCGATCTCGATCTCGATGCCTGCCTTCTCGGCCAGGTCGTCCTTGACGAACTGCAGGATCTCGCCGTGCGGCTGCGGGCTGACGCCGATGGTCAGCGGGGCCTCGGGGTCCTGCGCGGCGGGCGTGCCGGAGCCGCCGCAACCTGCGAGCGCCAGCGTCGCGGCGGTGAGCACCACGGCCAGGGAGCGAAAACGCATCGATCGCGTCCTTTCTGGAGGGCCGGCCGGTGACGCGCACCGGCGGCCGGCGGGGATCGCACGTCCCCGTCGTCGGAGTGTTCCTGGTGAGCTGCGGGCCTAGCCGGTCGCGCTGCGGCGGCGGTCCACTGCTTTGGCGGTGATGTCGGTGAGCAGCTGCATGGCGAAGGCCAGCACGGCCAGCACCGCCACCGATCCGTACAGCACGCGCTCGTCGTACGCCTGGTAGCCGTCCTGGATGGCGGTGGTCCCGAGACCTCCGCCGCCGATGGCGCCGGCCATCGCCGCGTAGCCGATGAGCGCGACGGCGGTGACGCCGACGGCCCCGACCAGCGCGGCGCGGGCCTCGCCGAGCAGCACGGTCCACACGATCCGCCACCGGCTCGACCCGGTGGTGATCGCGGCTTCGACGACGGTGAAGCTCACCTCCCGCAACGCGTTCTGCGTCAGCCGCGCGAAGAACGGCACCGCGCCGACGACCAGCGGGACGATCACCGCGGTGCTGCCGATGGACGTGCCCACCAACAACCTGGTGAAGGAGGCCAGCACCACCAGCAGCACCACGAACGGCACGGACCGCACCACGTCGACGACCACACCGAGGATCCGGTGCAGCGTCGGACGCGGGTTGAGCCCGACCGGAGAACTCAGGTGCAGGAACACGCCGAGCGGCAGTCCACCGAGGACCGCCAGCACGGTCGCCACCAGCACCATGTAGAGCGTTTCGACGGTGGCACCGCCGAGCAGCTCCGCTACTTCCGCCCAGGGGGTCGGATCACTCACGCCGCGACTCCATCAACACTGACCGGGGTGCGCCGCACGTGCGCGTCCCGGTCGACCATCCACTTCAGGGCCGACTCGGACCGCTCGCCGGTGAGTCCGATGCGGAACTTCGCCACCGGGGTGTCCCCGAGCCGGGTGAGCCCGCCGCCGAGGATGGACAGCTCCACCCCGAAGCGGGCGGCCGCCTCCGGCAGCAGCGCCCCGACGGCGGCGAAGCCGACGAGGACCACTTCGGCGACCACGTCGTGCCGCACTCCGGGCACGGCGGGCGCCTGGTCGGTCTCGGGCAGCAGGCTGGTGCTGACCCGGCTGCCGGGTTCGGCGACGAGGTCGAGCACCTTGCCGTGCTCCACGACGCGCCCGCCTTCGAGCACGGCCACGTCGTCGGCGATGCGCCGCACCACGGCCATGTCGTGGGTGACCACCAGGACGGTGACGCCCAGTTCAGAACGCGCCCGGTCCAGCACGGTCAGCACCGAGTCGGTCGTGCCCGGGTCCAGCGCCGAGGTCGGTTCGTCGGCCAGCAGCACCGAGGGCTTGGCGGCCAGCGCGCGGGCGACCGCGATGCGCTGCCGCTGCCCGCCGGAGAGCCGGTCCGGGTAGGTCGGCGCCTTGTCGGTGAGCCCCACCAGGTCGAGCAGTTCGGCGACGCGGCTGCGGCGCTGCGGTGCGGGCATCCCGGCGGCTTCGAGCGGGAGCGCCACGTTGCCCGCGGCGGTCCGCTGCCGCAGCAGCGAGTCGCCCTGCGGCACGACGCCGATGTGGCGGCGGGCGGCGCGCAGCGCGGCGCCTTCGAGGGCCACGAGGTCGGTGCCGTCGACCCGGATGGCACCGCGGTCCGGCTTCTCCAGCAGGGCGATGCACCGGGCGAGGGTGGACTTGCCCGCGCCGCTGGGGCCGACGACGCCGAGCACGGCGCCCGCGGGGACCTCCAGGGACACGTCGTCGAGGGCGACGACGTCGGACCGGCTCGACTGGTCGTGCCGGAAGGACTTGGTGAGGTTCTCGACTGTGATCACGATCGCTCCGCATCAGCTCACGCCGGCCTGCGGGCATGCCGCGGCCGGGCGGGGAGGAACAGAAGGGCCTGGTGGGGCGGTGACGACTGGGGTCGTCAGCCGGCGAGGCGACAGGCCGTCGTGGTGCGGCGTCCGTGATCGATGACCCGGCGCTGGGTCAAGGCGAGGCCGTGCGGACCGGATCCGACGCGAGCGCGACCGCCGCGGGCCTGCCGGCGGCTGGTCCGGGGCGCACGTTCACCTGCGAGCAGAGTTTCAGACACCACAACTCCATCGACCCTGGCGTTAGCACCTGCTCCGGTGGAGTGGTTGCTGCGGCGTCGTGGAGCCAGGTCTCTCAGCCGCTCGGGATGGATTTCCCGCATAGTAGAACGCAGCGGTGTCGACGGGCGCAAGCCAAAACCCGTCACTATGTGGAATCGTTTGACAAATCACATCCCCCTGTTGAGCAGGGGGCATGGCCCGCCGTGAATATTCCGGTGACCTTATGTGATCAACACTACGGTTTTCCCTCCGGACGGACCAACGAAGTCCCGAAGGGAGGCGACGCAGCGGAACGTCAGCGCGCCGGTTCTCCGGCGGCCTCGGCCACCCGGGCGAAATCGGCCACGGTGAGCTGCTCGCCCCGCGCCGCCGGATCCACCCCCGCCGCCCGCAGCACCTCTTCGGCGCGCGCCGCCGACCCGGCCCAGCCCGACAGCGCCGCCCGCAGCGTCTTGCGCCGCTGCGCGAACGCCGCGTCCACCGCCGCGAACACCTGCGCCCGCGGCGCCGCCGACGGCGGATCGACCCGGGAGAACGCCACCAGCCCGGAATCGACGTTCGGCACCGGCCAGAACACGTTGCGCGGCACCGGCCCGGCGCGCCGGACGTCGGCGTACCACGCGGCCTTCACGCTCGGCACCCCGTAGGTGCGACCACCCGGTTTCGCGGCCAGCCGGTCGGCGACCTCGGACTGCACCATCACCAGCCCGGTGCGCAGCGACGGCAGCTCCGCCAGCAGGTGCAGCACCACCGGCACCGCCACGTTGTACGGCAGGTTCGCCACCAGCGCGGTCGGCCGCGGCTCGGCGAAGTCGGCGGCCCGCACCCGCAGCGCGTCGGCGGGCAGCACCCGCAACCGGTCGCACAGCTCGGGGGCGAACTCGGCGGCGGTGCGCGGCAACCGCTCGGCGAGCACCGGATCGATCTCCACGGCCACCACCCCGGCGGCCTCCGGCAGCAACGCCAAGGTCAGCGAGCCCAGCCCGGGCCCGACCTCCAGCACCACGTCCTCGGCGGTGAGCTCGGCCGCGCCGACGATGCGGCGCACCGTGTTCGAGTCGTGCACGAAGTTCTGGCCCAGCCGTTTCGTCGGCCGGATCCCGAGTTCCCCCGCCAGCCGGCGAACATCGGCCGGCCCGAGCAACCGCGCCTGGTTCGCGTGCTGTTCCACGAGGTCAAAGCTACCCGCGCCCGCTTCCCGCACCGCGCCCGCCCTCCCCCGCGCTGATCAGGACCGCACCGAGCAGGCCCGGGAACGCGAACGAGCGGGCACCGGCACGAGGCCGATGACCGGTCGAAGAACGCGGGAGCCGGGAACCGTCCCGGCGCGGCTCAGCTCAGGCCGAGCTTCGAGGAGCAGCCCGGCCAGGCGCCGTAGCTGCCGCCGCGGGCGTCGCGCACCTTCGTGGCGACCGAGATCTGCTGTTCCCGGCTGGCCTGGTGCGGGTAGGCCGCGTACTGGTCGCCGCCGTAGGCGTCCCAGGTGCTCTTGTCGAACTGGAGACCGCCGTAGTAGCCGTTGCCGCTGTTGATCGACCAGTTGCCGCCGGCCTCGCACTGCACCAGCTTGTCCCAGACGGCGCTGTTCGGCGGCTGCTTGGTGCCGACGCGGACGACCTTCTCGGTCGGCTCCTTGGTGATCTTCTCGCCGACCGCTTCGCGACCGGTCTCCTCGCCGTTGCGGGTGCTCACCCGGGTGAAGACGATCTTCTCGCCGGGCGTGCCCGGGTTCTCGACCTTCTCCTCGCCCTTGAGCATGGAGTCGTCTTCGATCTCCTTGACCGGCGGCTCGATCGGCACCGTCACGTTGATCACGGTGCTGCCGGTGCGGTCGATCTGCACCGTGGCACCGCTGGTGATCTTCTGGTCGCCGCCGGGGGTGATGTGGTCTTCCGGCCCGAGCTGGAGGTTCTGCTCCTGCACCAGCTCGTCGACGGTCACCGCGGTGGTCGTCAGCTGCCGGGGCTCGCCCGCGCCGTCGGTGATCGTGATGTCCTTGGCGGTCTTGACCACCAGGTCCATGCCCTGCTCGGGCACCGCCGTGCTGCGCGCGCTGGAGACCCAGGCGCCGTCGTCGGCGACGCCGAGCTGGCGCAGCGCCTGGCCGACGGTCACCGACCGGACCCACTCCTCGCGCTGCTCGCCGTCCACCGTCATCTTCAGCAGGCGGCCGCGGTCGAGGGTGATCGTGTCGTTGTGCCCGACCTTGGACTGCGGGGAGGGGCTCAGCGCGTCGTGCTCGCCGATGCTGATGCCCTCGTCCTCGAGGACTTCGCCGACGGTCGACTCGTAGGTGTTGACCTGGCGTTCCTTGCCGTCGATCTCGACGGTGACGGACTTGTCCATCGCGGCGGCGGCACCGCCGGAGCCGGTCAGGGTGAGGATGACCGCGGCGACCGCGCCCTTGAGGAAGCGCTGCTTCCACGAGGTGATCGCTTCGACGACCTCCGGGGAGGGCTGCGCCTGCGGTTCACCGAGCTCGTCGGGCAGGACCAGCGGCGGCATGACCACGGTCTCTGCGTTGATGAGCCGGATGAGCTCGTCGACGTCGATGTCGGCAGTCGCGAGCATCTCGTCGGCCTGCGGTCCGAGCGCTTCGAGCACGTCGTCCGGCGTGATCTCCAGCGCGCCGGGCGGGAAGCTCGGGTGGTCCTGCGCCGGGTACCGGTCGCTGATGGGGGCGAAGGGCTGCTCGGCGGTGATCTCCGCATCGCTCTCGCGATCGAGCAGGCCGACCGCGGTCTGCTGCTGCGGGCTCACGGGGCTGAACCAGTCCGTCGAGGGCTCGAATGAATCGGCCCAGTAGCCGTGGTCTCGGCCTGCACCACCCAGCTGTTCATCACTGCTGGTGGAGCTGGCGTGGGCACCGGGGATGCCGCGTCCGTTCACAGGGTCGCTACCTCTCGAAAGCGAGAAGCCGTCCGCGCGCGGGTGACCGAGGGGAGTTCGCCGAGCATGTCCGGTTCGAACTCCTTCACCTGCCGCTGCGCGACTTCGTGCTTCGTTTCCGTATCCGACTCCCGTAGCCAAGCGCCGTCTTCAGCCGATACCTGATGCGAACCGGTCTCGTTCCCAGCTCGATCGGTGGCACCGACTTCCCCGACGTACCCGGCGGCGACTAGCGGGCGTTCCCGTGACTTCGTTGTCATCGGTTACGAGGCCGAGACTCTAGCGTGATCCCGCGGGCCCGCCAAGGGGCCCCCCGGCGGTGTGACCTGGGTTACGCCGATTTGCCGCGCAACCGTGCACCGTCGGTGATCGGGTCGAGTGATCGACCGCGAACCGCTGCCAGTTTTCCCACCACCGCCGCGGTTTCGCCGCTCCGCGCCGAGATCGACCACTTCGTCCCCAGTGGACGGTTTGATCGTCCCTGGTGAGCGGATCACCAGTCGCCCCGATCAGCGGATCCGGCTCGGGCGCCGGGACGGCGGGTGGGGGGCGGGCGACGGGAGAGAGCGGTCATCTCCCGCCGCCCGCGCCGGCGGCGGCAACGACCGTCCGGACGCGGTGGGTGATGAGGAACCTCACTTCCTCACACTCCCGGGCGATCTCCGGCGGTCGAGCCGTTCAGCGGCGCTTCGGGACGCCGTTCGGAGCAGGAGCGCTCAACGCGGGAGCCCGAGCTTCCGGGCGCACGCCGGCCAGGCCCCGTAGCCGCCGCGGTCGTCGCGCAGCGCGCTCGCCACCGAGATCTGCTGCTCGCGCGAGGCGCGGTGCGGGTAGCGGGCGAAGCCCTCGCCGCCGTAGGCCGCCCACGTGCTGCGGTCGAACTGGAGCCCGCCGTAGTAGCCGTTCCCGCTGTTGGTGGCCCAGTTCCCGCCGGATTCGCACTGCGCCAGCCGGTCCCACACCTGCGCGGTGCGGGGTTCTCCGGCGTCACCGCTGCGCTCGGGGGCGGGTGCCGCGGTCGCGAGCGGCGCGCCGCACAGCGTGATCGCGGCGGCGATTCCGATCCTGGTGATGCCACGGATGCGCATACAGGTCCTGACTGCCGTGCCTCCGGGCAGCGGTCCCGGCGCCTGCCGCGGACCTGTCGGGTCCACTGTGGCCGATCGCCGAGCGGGGCCGCCCCCGGCTTCCGCAGGGGACGCTAGGTCGCCGGGTCGCGGTCGCAAGTCAGTGCGCGCGCCCGGCACGACGGCAGGGCACGCTCAGTCAGCGCAGGTCAGCCGGTTCCTACCTGATCGAGGCGGAAGATCCGCTCTGCCGTGGCGGTGGTGGCCACGGCGAGTTCCGCGAGATCGGCTCCGCGCAGTTCCGCGAGCTCTCGAAGGGTGTAATTGACGCAGTAGGGCTCGTTGGGGCGCCCGCGGAACGGGTGCGGGGTGAGGAACGGCGCGTCGGTCTCCACCAGCATCTGCTCCACCGGCACCAGCCGGGCCGCCTCGCGCAGGCCGGCCGCGTTGGCGTTGCGGAAGGTCGCGGTGCCCGCGAACGAGAGCACGTAGCCGCGGTCCACGCAGGCGCGGGCGAACTCCGCGTCCCCGGAGAAGCAGTGGAAGACCACCGCCTCCGGCGACCCCTCCTCGGTCAGGATGCGCAGGATGTCCTCGTGCGCCTCCCGGTCGTGGATCATCAACGGCTTGCCGGTGCGCTTGGCCAGGTCGATGTGCCAGCGGAACGCCTCGTGCTGCGATGCCGGCGAGGAGAAGTCCCAGTAGTAGTCCAGCCCGGTCTCGCCGATCGCCACGACCCGCGGCCGCTCGGCCAGCTCCGCCAGCACCTCCCGGGCGGCGTCGGTGAGGTCCTCGGCCCTGGTCGGGTGCAGCGCCACCGCGGCGAACACGCGGTCGTCCCAGGTAGCGGCCTCGGCGGCCCAGCGCGCGGCCTCGAGGTCGTCGGCGACGGTGATCACCCGGGTGATCCCGGCGGCTTCGGCGCGGTCGACCAGGGTGCGCACGTCCTCGGCGGTCTTCGCGCCGCACGCGTCGAGGTGGGTGTGCGCGTCCACCGCGGGCGCGGGCAGCGCCTCCGGCATCGGCGGCCGTTCCTTCTTGTCCTTCTTGCTCACCGTCAAACCCCTCGGTCGGTCGTGCCACCGGCGAGCCTACGGTCCGCGCGGAGCCCGACCGGACGGGGTCATTCCAGGTCGGCGCGCAGGAAGGACACGTTGTACGGCCGCCACTGCGTCGTCGTGAAGTACACCGCGGGCCGGTCCGCCGCCCACGGGTGCTGGAAGCCGCCGTAGAGCGCGGGGAACCGGGATCCGGCGGCCAGCACCCGTCCCGCCGACCACGGTCCGGTGAGCCGGTCGGCGGTGCGCAGCACGATCGCGGCCCGCCGCTCGTCCAGGTGCACCGCGAACCACTGGCCGAAGTGGGTGTTGAACTGCACGGACAGCTCCGCGACCGGGGCGGCGAGCACCGGCAGCGCCTCCCGCTCGTCCGCGGTCCAGCCGCGCGCCGTCCAGTACTCGTAGGCCGCCGGGTCCAGCAGGTCGTCCGGGCCGACCCGGGCGAGGTGCCCGGCGCCGAACCGGCCGCTCGGCGTGCCCAGCAGGTGCACCCGCCCGGCCACGACGCCCGCGAATGCGAGCTGCTGGAACGGGTGGCCGCCCTGGTCGCGGCGGCGGAACCGGCGCAGGAACGGCTGCCGGTCGTTGCGCCACACCGCCGACTCCGACTTCGTCCAGCTGCGGCCGCCGTCGTCGGAGTACGCCAGCGCCCCGTAGTTCGTGTGCCACGAACCAGGAACTCCCCAGCGCCGCACCGACATGTAGTGCAGGTGGTTCCGCCCGCCGACGGCGATGCCCGCAGTGGGGATCACGGTGTGCTCGCGGACGCCGGTGCGGTCGCCGGGCAGGAACTGGGCCGCGCCACCGTCCTCCCGGCGCACCACCCAGTCCAGGTCGAGCCCCGAGTCGAGGTCGGTCCCGGTGCTGCGGGCGAGCACGTTGCACCGCCAGTCCGCGTGCTTCGGGCCGGCACCGCTACCGCCCCAGCGCTCGCCGTAGGTGTCGCCGAACGCGGCCAGCACCCCGCCGCGCCCGTCGTCCCACAAGATCCCGAGGTCGGTCGCGACCACGCCCGATCCGGCGTTGCGCGACTCCGCACCGGTGATCGCCGCCAGCCTGGTAGTCCCGGTCACCCACACCATGCGCGCACGGTAGCCCCGCACCCCACCGCACCGCCCGGCTTCGACCGCGCCCAGCAGGCCCGGACCGCTGAGCAGCGACCACCCGGGCGACGGCCACCGCCGCGGGATCGACGTTCCCCCGCGCGGAGCGACCGGTGACCACGGTCCCGCAGTGGGGATCCCGCCGACGCCACCCGGCCCGCGGCGGAGGGGCGGGCTCGCTCAGCTCACTGCCGGGCGGCGAGCACCGCGGTGTACAGCTCGTTCTTGCGGGCGCCGCTGAGCTCGGCGACCTCGGCGACGGCGTCCTTGAGCCGCATGCCCTCGGCGGCCCGCTCCTCGACCTGCGGCACCAGGTCGGCCGGGTCCTGCGAGACCGGGGCCGCGCCGCCGATCACCACGGTGATCTCGCCGCGCACCTCGGCGCCCGCCCATTCGGCGAGCGAACCCAGGTCGCCGCGGCGCACCTCCTCGTAGGTCTTGGTCAGCTCGCGGCACACCACCGCCGCCCGGTCCGGGCCGAGCACCGCGACCGCGTCCGCCAAGGTGTCCGCGAGCCGCCGCGGCGACTCGAAGAACACGCAGGTCCGCTGCTCGGCGAGCAGCCGCCCGAACCAGCGGCGCCGCTCCCCCGGCTTGCGCGGCGGGAAGCCCTCGAAGCAGAACCGGTCCGACGGCAGCCCGGACACGGCCAGCGCCGTCGTCACCGCCGACGGCCCCGGCAGGCAGGTCACCGGCAGTCCCTCGGCCGCGCACGCCGACACCAACCGGTACCCGGGGTCGGACACGCTCGGCATCCCGGCGTCGGTCACCAGCAGCACGTCCTGGCCGTCCCGCAGCGATTCCAGCAGCCGCGGGGTGCGCGCCGCCTCCACGTCCTCGTAGTAGCTGACGATCTTCCCGGCCGGGTTCACCCTTAGCGACGTCGCCAGCGTGCGCACCCGGCGGGTGTCCTCCGCGGCGATGATCGTCGCCGAGCCGAGCGCATCGACCAACCGGGCGGACGCGTCGCGGGCATCACCGAGCGGGGTCGCGGCGAGCACCAACGTGCCCGATCCGGATTCGAGGTCCATGAGCCCAACCCTACGATTCACGTGTGAGCGTGCTCGTGCCGAACTCCACCGGCGGCCAGGCCGAGAACATGGTCGAACCCGGTCAGACCCCGCCCGCGGCCGAACCCGGTTCTCGGGACGCCCGGGCGCTGCTCGCACCGAGGATGCCGTCCGACCGGCTGCGCGGCTGGATCGTGACGCTGGTGATCGGGTTGATCGCCGGGATCGTGCGGATCTGGGACCTGGGCCGGGCCACCGACGACGGGACGCCGGTCTTCGACGAGAAGTACTACGCGATCCAGGCGTGGCAGATGCTGCGCAACGGCGGTTACGAGGACAACCCCGGCTACGAGGTCGTCGCGCACCCGCCGGTCGGCAAGCAGCTCATCGCGATCGGCGAGTGGGTGTTCGGGTACGGCCCATGGAGCTGGCGCATCTCGGCGGCGCTGGCGGGCACGATCATGGTGGTGCTGCTGGTGCGCATCGCCCGCAGGCTCACCCGTTCCACGCTGCTGGGCGCGCTCGCCGGGATCCTGCTGATCTGCGACGGGGTCAGCCACGTGCAGTCGCGGGTCGGGATGCTCGACATCTTCCAGGCGCTGTTCGTGCTCGCCGCGTTCGCGCTGCTGCTGGTGGACCGCGACCGGATGCGGGAGCGGCTGTCGCTGGTCGTCGCCGAAGGGCGCATCGGCGACAGCCGGTGGGGACCGCGGCTGGGCTTCCGGTGGTGGCGGTTCGCCGCGGGCGTCTCGCTGGGGCTGACCTGCGGGGTGAAGTGGAACGGCATCTACTACATCATGGCGTTCGGCCTGCTCAGCGTGCTGTGGGACGCGTGGGCGCGGCGGACCGCGGGGGTGGAGCGGCCGTGGGTGGGCGCGCTGGTGCGGGACACGGTGCCCGCGCTGGGCTCGCTGCTGGTGCTGCCGCTGGCGGTGTACTTCGCGACCTGGGCGAACTGGTTCGCCAGCGAGACCGCCACCGACCGGAACGCGGCGATCACCGCCTCCGACGTGGGGATGGGCTTCCTGCCGGACCCGCTGCGCTCGCTGCTGTACTACCAGCTCAACGTGCTGGACTTCCACACCCACCTGACCACCGGGAACCACCCGCACCCGTGGGAGTCGAAGCCGTGGGCGTGGCCGATGGGCATGCGACCGATGCTCTACTACTACGAGTCGGGGCTGCCCGGCTGCGGCGGGTCGAACTGCGTGCAGGCGACGATGCTGCTGGGCACGCCCGCGATGTGGTGGCTCTCGCTGCCGGTGGCGGCCTGGGCGGTGTGGCGGGCGGCGAGCCGGCTGGACTGGCGCTACACCGCGGTGCTGGTGGGCTACGCCGCCGGGTACCTGCCGTGGTTCATCAACCTGGACCGGCAGATGTACTACTTCTACGCGACGCCGATGGCGCCGTTCCTGGTGCTGGGGATCGTGCTGGTGCTGGGCGAGGTGCTCGGCGCGGCGCGGGAGCACACCGAGCGGCGGAAGACGGGGCTGCTGCTGGTGGCGCTGTACGTCGGCCTGGTGGTGGCGAACTTCGCCTGGTTGTGGCCGATCCTGAACGGGGAGCCGATCACGCAGGAGCACTGGCAGGCCGAGCTGTGGCTGCCGTCCTGGCGCTGACCGCGCCGCGGCGGGGGGGGGGGGCCGGGGGCGGGGGGGGGCGGGGGGGGCGGGGGGGCCCGGGGGGGGGGGGGGGGGGGGGGGGGGGCGGCCCCCCCCCCGGGGGGGGCCCGG
>NZ_JAIUKB010000027.1:0-3346 GCF_020176785.1 Saccharopolyspora sp. 6V
CTCGGCGGGGCGTTCGGGGTGGTGGTCGGCGTCGGGTCGCCGGGTCGAGTCGGGTCGCCGGGTCGAGTCGGGTCGCGGGGCCGGTTCGGGGCGCCGGGTCGGATCCACCCGCCGGGTCGAGCCGGCGTGCTGGGCCGGTTCGACCCGCTGGGTGGGCTCGGAGCGCCGGGGCTGCGCGGCGGGCCGGGCCGGTTCCGGACTCCGGATCGGCTCGGCGCGCTGGGTCGCCTCGGCGGGGGAGAGCGGATCGGCGCGCGCGGCCGGGCCGGGCCTGCCGGGTTCGGGCCTGGCGGGTTCAGGCCTGGCGGGTTCAGGCCTGCCGGGTTCGGGCCTGGCCGGTTCGGGCCGGACGGGTTCGGCGCGGTGGGTCGGCCGGTCGGCCCGGTGTCGGGTCTGCTCCGGCGGGCCGGCGGGCGCGGCGGCCCGCTCGAACCGGGGGTCGAGGTCGTCGCGTTCGGCGTGGGCCAGGTGGGCGGCGAGCACGGCGCGGCCGTCCCGATCCGCGCGGCCCAGGTCGTCACCACGCGCCCGGTGCCCACTCTCCCGGTGGTCGTACCGGTCGTCGTGCCCGTCCCAACGTTCGCGGTCGTCGCGGTCGTCCCAGCGCTCGTGGTCGTCCCAGCGCTCGCGATCGTTCCGGCTGTCCCAGCGCTCGCGGTCGTCGCGGTCCTCGTCCGACCAGTCCTCCCGGTCGTCCCAGCCGTCCTCGTCGTCCCAGCCGTCCCGGTCGTCCTCGTCCGCCCAGCCGTCCTCGTCCGCCCAGCGGTCGCCGTCCTCCCGGCCGTCCCGCGGGCGCTGCTCGGCGGCGCGGGCGGGCCGGTCCGGCGCCACGTAGCGGCGCAGCTTCATCGTCGGGTCCTCGACGAACACCCAGGACGCCGTGCCCAGCACGTACGCGATCGGCGCCGCGCACAGCAGCATCACGTACTGGTTCGCGATCCCCGCCATCGCCAGCAGCTGCTGCACCGGGAAGCCCCACACGTACACGCCGTAGCTGCCGTTGACGAACCAGCCGGGCACCGTCAGCCGCGACGGCCAGAAGTGCCCCGCCACCACCACCGCGTAGCTCGCCACGAAGGTCATCAGGAACGACGCCGCGATGCTGTTCGGCATCGCCGCCAGCACCACCAGCCCCGCGAGCGCGGCCGTCGGCGACAACGGGACGCGGTACAGGTTCAGCACCACGCCCAGCGCGAACGCCACCAGGAACGCCACCAGCGACTCGACCGGGACGCTCAGCAGCGCACCGCCCGACTCCGCGCCCGGGACCTGCTCCAGGTGCCGGTCCCACACCACCAGCGCGACCAGCGCCGCGACCGCCAGCCAGCGCCACCGCTGCTTCGCCGCGCCCAGGAGCAGCAGCGCGTACAACCCGCCGTAGGCGAGCAGCTCCATCGGCAGCGTCCACAGCGAACCGTTCACCGCGTCCGGCCACGGGTTCGCGGTGAACACGCCGGGGAGGGTGTGCTGCAGCGTCAGCATCCCGGCGTTGTTGACGACGTAGCCCCAGGTGTCGTGCGCGGCGAAGTACTCGCGCACCGGCAGCGTCGTCACCAGCGGGCCGACGATCAGCGCCATCCCGAGGGTCACCGTCAGCATCGGCGGCCACAGCCGCAGCACCCGTTTCGCGGCGAACCGGAGCGGGTGCGGATCGCGCACCCAGCTCTCGGTGATCTGGAATCCGCTCATCGCGAAGAAGCCCATGAGCACGCCCTCGTCGGGCTGCACCGGCCATTCCGGCGGGAACAGTTCCCCCGTTCCGACCAGCGGCGAGCTGTGCCCGTAGATCACGACCAGCGCACCGATCATGCGGATCCAGGCGAAACCGTGCGAGGGCTCGGCGAACCGCTCCGGATGGGCGTGGTCGACACGCTGCGTGCCCATCCGTTTCACCCCCGCGATGTCACCGTCGATCCCAGCCTCGACGCCGAGTAGCGTATCCGGTGGCACCGCGATCTCGACGCGCGTTTCGACGAGCGCGACCGCGCGCGGTTGCTCACACCGGGCGGATCGTTATCCGGCCGGTGCATCGCGCGCACTCCTGGGGGTGCAAAATGACGATCGATCGCACATCGGCAGCGACTCGTGAAAACCGGAAAGGGCGCATCGGTGACCTGGCAAGACGAGCTGCACAACCTCGACGCCGAACTCGCGGCAGGCAGGATCTCCGCCGAGGAGTACCGCTCCCGGCGGGACGCGCTGATCGGTAGGTCGCAGGGCGGGCAATCCGGACCCGCATCCGGCGACCTCCCGCAGCAGCAGCCCGGCACGCCCTCCGGTGGCTTCCCCCAACAGGGGACCCCGCAAAGTGGTCAGCAGAGCCCGTTCCCGCCCGCGTTCAACTGGGGCGCCGCCGCGGCGCAGGGCGCGCAGGCCGCCCAGCAGCAACCGCAGCCGTCGAACGAGTCCACGCAGGTCGTGCCGAACCCGATGGCGCAGCAGTCGGAGAGCACCCAGGTCGTCAACGTCGGCCAGCAGCAGCCGTGGGCCGGCCAGCAGCAGCCCGGCTGGAACCAGCAGCCCGGGTGGAACACCGGTGAGAAGGCCTCCCCGTGGGGCGAACCGGAGCAGCCGTCGGCCCCCGAGCACGGCGACACCAGCTGGATGCGGCAGGGCCCGGAGGTCTTCGAGGTCGGCGACGGCGGTTCGAAGGGCAAGACCATCGCGGGCATCGCGCTCGGCGCGGTGCTGCTCGTCGGCGTCATCGTCGCCGGGGTCTTCTACTTCACCTCCGGTGACGACCAGGCGGAACCGCAGCGCCCCACCGAGCAGCAGGCGCCGCCGGTGCCCACCAGCGAGCCGCTGCCGGAACCGCCCGCGCCGAAGCCCGCGCCGGCCGCCACCCCCGAGGTCCTGGTGGCCGTGCCGCCGGGCCAGCCGCACCCGTACAACGGTCCGCTGGACCGCCCGGCGCTGGAGAACAGCCCCAAGTCCGGAGTGCTGCGGGACCCGGTGCGCGCCGCCGCGCTGCAGGGCGGACTGATCGACGCGTTCTTCAGCCGCAGCGACGGGGCCGCCACCTCGGTGCTGATCGCGGTGCGGATGCCGGACCAGACCGCGGCGCAGTCGGTCGCGGAGGCCTACCTGGACGACCAGCAGGGCCTCGCCGCGGACGAGGACCTGTCGTACCGGGGCGTGGAGGTCATGACGACCGGCGGCGGCGTGTACCGCACCGCCTACGTGGCGCACGGCTGGGCGATCATCGTGGACGTGAACGCGCCGGACAAGGCGGCCGCGCAGACCGCGTTCAAGGCGCTGCTGGACCAGCAGCTCGCGCAGACGCCGCCGACCGTCCGCGACTGACGGCTCCCGAACACCGACGGCCCGCCATCCCCGGGATGGCGGG
>NZ_JAIUKB010000028.1:0-59292 GCF_020176785.1 Saccharopolyspora sp. 6V
GTCCAGGGCGGCCGCCCCCCGGGGTAGACGGGGGGGCCCCCCCCCCCCGCGCCCCCCCCCCCCCCCCCCGGCGCCCCCGGCCCCCCCCCCCAACCCCCCCCCCCCCCCCCCCGGGGGTGGGGGGGCCGTTCCACGTCGATGCCCCTGCCCCGTCCGCCGACCCGCCCCGCGCAGCACCGAGGTAGCGGAACGGAACCTCACCGCCCGGCGTTGAACCCGCGTCGCGGTTCTCGGCCATGTCCTGTCAGTGGCGAAGCCGCTGAGCAGCGACCACCCGAGCAACCGGACCACCCGCGGGTTCTCAGCGGGATTCCCGCTGAGGTTCCGCCACCCCACCACGGCGCAAACCGAGTTCACAGCTCCGCATCGAGGAGTTTCGCGATCGCTGCTCGGGATACGTCCGGGCCGAACTGGGCGGCGATGCCCGCCTTGCCCGCCGCGGACAGCCGCGACCAGGTGGGGTCCTCGGTGAGCAGCCGGACCACGGCCGCCGCCAGCCCCGCAGCGTCGTCCGCGACCAGCACGTCCTGCTCCGGCTCCAGGTGCATGCCCTCCATCGCCAGCGTCGTGCCCACCACCGGCACACCCAGCCCGAGGGCCTCCCCCACCTTGCCCTTCACGCCCGCGCCGAAGCGCAGCGGCGCCAGCACGACCCGGCTGCGCTCGTAGAGCGCGGCGAGGTCCGGCACCCAGCCGTGCACCTCGACGCCGTCCCCGGCGAGCGCCAGCACCTCCTCGGTCGGGTTGGAGCCGACGACGTGCAGCACCGCGTCGGGGCACCGCTCGCGCACCAGCGGCAGCACCTCCGCGGCGGCCCACTCCGCGGCGTCCCGGTTCGGCGGGTGGTCGAAGCTGCCGACGAACAGCACGTCGCGGCGGCCGTGCGGGAACTCGGTGCCGTCGCGGACGTCGTGCACGTTGGACAGCACCCGCACGTCGGCGTCCGGAACCAGTTCGCCGAGCAGCTGCTGCTCGGCCTCCGACACCACCAGCGTCACGTCGCAGGAGCGGACCAGGCCGAGCTCCATCTCGCGGGACGCGAACGCCTTGCGCAGCAACGCCTTCGCCACGTCCGGCTCGCCCTGCTCCTCTGCCAGCGCGGCCTGCCGCTGCAACCGGAGGAAGTGCACGTCCACGGTGTCGTAGGCGAGCACGGCCCGCGGCGCGCGGGTGCGCAGCTCCTCCACCAGGCTCCACGCGACCTGCGGGCGGGACAGCACGGCCAGCGAGATCTCCGAGCCCGCCTCGGCGAGGAACGCCTGCTGCAGCTCGGGTTCCGGCAGCACCGTCACCCCGGCCTGCTGCAGCTCGGTGGTGTAGGGCTCCAGCTTCGCGTGGTTGCCGGGGAAGAACACGACCCGCGCGCCGAGCTCCACGAACTGCTCCAGCACGCGGCGGATCCGCACCGAACCGGAGTCGAAGTCGGGGCGCGGCACCTGGTGGTCCTTCACCAGCACGATCGGCCCGTGGTGCCCGCGGGCGCCGCGCTGCCGGGCCAGCCACAGGTTCCGCGGCGAGGCCTCCGGCAGGTGGTCGGCGAGGACCTCCCGCCACTTGTCCACGAACACCTGGCGGTTCAGCTCCTGGTGCCGCTTCACCCCGGTGGACAGGTCGGTGCCGTTGGAGACGCCTTCGTGGTGCACCACCACGGCCTTCGGCTGCACCACGGTGCGGTAGCCGGCGGCGCGCACCGCGAACGCCAGGTCGGTGTCCTCGTAGTAGGCGGGCGCGAAGCGGGTGTCGAAGCCGCCGACCTGGTGGAACACCTCGGCGCGCACCAGGATCGCCGCGCCGGAGCAGTAGTCCACGTCGCGCAGCACGTTGTGCTCGGAGGCGTTCGGTTCCCCGTTGCGCCCCAGGTTCCAGCCGGTGCCGTCGGCCCAGACGATGCCGCCGCACTCCTGCAGGCGGCCGTCCGGGTAGACGAGCTTCGCGCCGACCAGCCCGATCCGCTCGTCGGAGTCCATCGTGGACACGAGCAGGTCCAGCCAGGACTCGGTGACCTCGGCGTCGTTGTTGAGGAAGAACAGGTGCCTGCCGCGCGCGTGCTGCGCGCCGAGGTTGCAGGCGCCGATGAACCCGAGGTTCCGCTCGGCGCGCACCAGCCGGACGCCCTCGCACTCCGCGAGCCGCACCGCGCTGTCGTCCGGGGAGGCGTCGTCCACCACGATCACCTCGAACGGCACCGACACCAGGTGCCCACCGAGGAACCGCAGGCACTGCCGGGTGTAGGGCCACTTGCCGTGCACCGGGACGATCACGCTGACCACCGGGTCGTCGCTGCGCGGCACCGCGACCGGGCCCGTCTCGGGCGCCTGCTCGGCCGCGACCGCGCCGGGCTGCCTGCCGAGGGCGAGCTCGTAGACGTCGCGGCGGGCGGTGCCGCGGGGCGCGACGCGCTCGACGACGGTGCGGTACTTGCGGACGGCGCGCTGCACCAGCGCCGAGTTCTGCGCGACGAGCTCGGCGTTGCGCTCGGCGAGCTCGGCGGCGGTGCGCTCGGCCTCCGCGGTGCGCTGCTCCAGGCGGGTGACGGTGTCGCGGAGCCACTCGATGCGCGCCGCGTCCCGGTCGGCGCCGAGCCGGGCCTGCTCCAGGCCCGCTTCGAGCTCGGTGCGCAGCCGCTGCTGCTCGTGGACCTGCTCGTCGGCGCGGGACTCCTCGGCGCGGCGCAGCTCCTCCAGCCGGGCGACCGCGCCCTTGAGCTCCTCGGCTTCCGCGCGGCTGCGCTGGTAGTGCTCGTTGAGCTTCGCGACGTCGGCTACCGCCTCGTCGCGCTGCTCGATGATCGGCCGCACGTCGGCCTGCCCGGCCCGGCGGGCCAGGGTGAGCTCGTCGTCCAGCAGCACCGCCGCGGCGGGCAGCTTCGGCAACGGCCGGTCCGAGGCCACCCCCAGCAGGTAGGTGTGCGGCAGGCCCTGGCGCACCGACCACGCGCCCGACCCGTCCTGGTGCAGCGTCTGCAACCGGACGCCTTCGATCGCGGTGTCCGGGTCGCCCGGGTCGGCGGGGGTCAGCACCGAGCCGACCGCCGCGTTCTGCCGCAGCACCGCCACGTGCCGGAACGCGCCCTCCAGCAGCGATTCGAACTCGGGGCCGGTGAGCTCCTTGACGTGGAACGGGTTGTCGTTGCCGTGCTCGTGCTGGTAGACGTCCGTGTCCGGGGTGCTGACCAGGAACAACCCGCCCGGTCCGAGGCGGGACCGGACGAGGGCGAGCACCGCGTCGTGCTCGGCGACGTGCTCGATCGCCTCGAAGCACACCACCACGTCGAACGGCTTCTCATCGGCCAGCACGTCCGGGTCGGTGATCGAGCCGGTGCGGAACGAGACGTCGCGGGAGCCGTAGCTCCGGGTGGCGTGCTCCACGGTCGCCGGGTCGACGTCGAGGCCCACGACCTCCGCGCCCTCGGCGGCCAGCAGCGCGGCCCCGTAGCCCTCGCCGCACGCCAGGTCCAGCACCCGCTTGCCGCGGACGAACCGGGCCGCCAGGGCGTACCGGTGGTAGTGCTCGTAGATCACCTGGACGTCGTCGGCCCAGGGCACGCAGCGCTCCCCGGTCCAGTCGATCAGCCGGTCGCCGTCTTCACCCATCGCGCCTGCCCTCGGCCCCAGTACCCGTGCCGGTCCGCGATCGCGGCGGCACCCGTTCGTGGTGCAGGCTAGCCGCTGGGCGGTGCCGCCAGGCGCGGGATCCGCGCAACCTCCGGCGCCCCCGCATGAGAAAGTTCTCATGCCCTTCTCATCCTCCGGTGCCAGGAAGGCGGCGACGATGCGGGCATGAGGCCGGTGAAGAGGTTGCCGCTGCTCATCGCCGCGCTCGCGCTGCCGATCACCGCGGTGCTGCTGGGCTACGCGCTGAGCAACGGCCCGCGCGCCCCGCAGGTGCCTGCCGAGGTGCGCGTCGGCGACCTGGTCGGGCCCGCCCCCAGCAGGCCGGCGACGCCGCCGGTCGTCGCCACCTCGGCGCCCGCCGACCTGCCACCGCCGGAACCGGAGGACGACGACGACGATTCCGATGATCCCGACGACTCCCCCGACGACCCCGACTCCCCGGGCCACCCCGACTCCCCGAGCCGGCCGGACGATGACGACTGAGCAGGCGCGCCGCGGCACCCGCGTCCCCGCCCGCGCCCAGATCATGGGCTGGATGCTGCTGGTGCTGGTCGTGGTGCTGACCGGGATCGTGCTGCTGGTCTGGCGGTTCCTGCACAACGAAGCGATGAACAAGGTCACCGCCGCCCTGGAGCAGGAGGGGCACGAGTTCGTCAACTTCGCCCACGTCGGCCGCGATCCCGCCACCGGCGTGCCGATAGGCGACCCGGAGGTGCTGTTCGAGACCTACCTCGGCCAGCAGTACCCGGACGCGTGGGAAGCGCTCATCGGCACCTGGGACACGCCCACCGGCCTGCAGATGCGGGTGCAGTCGCAGGACAAGGGCACCCGCGCGGCGGTGCACGACCCGGGCCTGCTGGAACGCATCTCGCACTCCGCCGCCCGGGAGGGCACCGCGCGCTCCAGCGCCGGACCGCTGCGCTGGGTGAAGGTGGAGGTGCACACCCGCGACGGCGGGCACGCCTGGTTCATCACCGGGCACTTCACCGCCGCCGACGTGTCCGAGGTGCACGAGGTGGTGCGCACCTTGGTCCTGGTCAGCGCGTTCGGCGTGCTGCTGGCGGCGGCCTCGTCGTGGGTGGTGGCCGGGGCGATCCTGGCGCCGGTGCGGGTGGTGCGGCAGACGGCCGCGGAGATCAGCGAGCACGACCTGACCCGCCGCATCCCGGTGGAGGGCCGCGACGACATCGCGGCGCTGGCCTACCAGTTCAACGCGATGCTCGACCGGCTCGAATCGGCGTTCAGCACGCAGCGCCAGTTCGTCGACGACGCCAGCCACGAGCTGCGCACCCCGATCACCATCGTGCGCGGGCACCTCGAACTGCTCGGGGACGACCCGGAGGAGCGTGACGAGGTGGTGCGGTTGTGCACCGACGAGCTGGACCGGATGACCCGCATCGTGGAGGACCTGCTGATGCTGGCCAAGGCGGACCGGCCCGACTTCGTGCACCCCGCCGAGGTGTCGCTGGCCGAGCTCACCAGCGACATCGACGCGAAGGTGCGCTCCATCGCGGACCGGCGCTGGGTGCTGGAGAGCATCGGCGAGGGCGACGTGGTGGTGGACGCGCAGCGGCTCACCCAGGCCGTGGTGCAGCTGGCGCAGAACGCGGTGCAGCACACCGAGGACGGCTCGGAGATCCGCATCGGCTCGGCGCTGAGCCTGGGCCGGTTGACGCTGTGGGTCACCGACCGCGGGCCGGGGGTGGACCCGGCCGAGGTGGAGCAGATCTTCGCCCGGTTCGCGCACGGCAGCGGTCCCGGCCGCGGTGGCGCCGGGTTGGGGCTGGCGATCGTCGCCGCCATCGCCGAAGCGCACCAGGGGCGGGTGCGGGTGCTGTCCGAACCCGGGAACGGGGCCACCTTCGGCCTCGACCTGCCCGCCTGGCCGGGCGCGGTGCCCGGCCTCGTCCCGCCCGCGACCACCGAGGAGGCCAAACCGTGAGCAAGATCCTGATCGTCGAGGACGAGGCGCGCATCGCGGCGTTCCTGGAGAAGGGGCTGCGCGCCAACGGCTTCGGCACCTCGGTCGCCGGGGACGGCGCCACCGCGCAGGAGCTGCTGCTCGGCGGCAACCACGACCTGGCCGTGCTCGACCTGGGGCTGCCCGGCAAGGACGGGTTCTCGGTGCTGCAAGCGGTGCGTGCGCAGCGGATCACCCTCCCGGTGATCATCCTGACGGCGCGGGACTCGGTGCACGACACCGTCGCCGGGCTGGAGGGCGGCGCCGACGACTACATGACCAAGCCGTTCCGGTTCGAGGAGCTGCTGGCGCGGGTCCGGCTGCGGCTGCGCTCGGCGGACCGCGCGCCGGACGTGGCGGTGCTGCGCGACGGCGACCTGTCGCTGGACCTGCGGACCCGGCGCGCCCAGCTGCCGGACGCGACGGTCGACCTGACCGCCCGCGAGTTCGCGATGCTGGAGCTGTTCCTGCGGCACACCGGCCAGGTGCTGTCCCGGGAGCAGATCCTGTCCCACGTCTGGGGCTACGACTTCGACCCCGGTTCGAACGTGGTGGACGTGTACGTGCGGGCGCTGCGCCGCAAGATCGGCAGCGAGCGGATCCGCACGGTCCGCGGCATGGGCTACCGCCTCGGTTCCTGAGACCCGATCCGGTCGGTGGCGCGGTTCCGGGGGCCCTCGGCGTCACCCTGGGTCGCGGTGGCCGGTGCCCGTCCGGGATGCCCGGCGGTGCCGTGGTCGCGCTCCGCGCCGAGTTGTGCACACCTGTGGACAACTTCGTCCACACCTGTGCACAACCGGGCGCGGAGCGGGTGCCGCGCACCCCCGGGAGCTCGGGGAACGGAGTTGTCCACAGGCTGTGGAAGGAATGTTTGCGCTGGCCCGGTGGTGCGGGCGCGCGTTCACCGGCCGGTCGTCCCACGGTTCCGCGCCGGACCGCCACCGGCCCACCACCACCGGCCCGGCGCACGGCCCGCGGGCCGCCCGTCCACAACCCCCGCGGCGCCGGGAACGACCCGCCCCGACGTCCGGCACCGCCCCTCCGGCCTCACCCGTCCCAGCAGCGTCCCGTGCCCCAGGGTGACCACCTCACCCCCCGCGCAGCCCCGGCGGAGCGGCGGACCGCCCGCCTTCGCCGCTCCCCAGCGGCCCGTTGCTGTTTCTTGTCAGCGGCGAAGCCGATGAGCGGCGACCACGTACCCAGGCCGACCACCCGCGGGTTCTCAGCGGTTCCCTCGCGAGGACAGCGATTTCTCATGTGGCGGAGCCACCTGTGAAATCGATCCCGCAGCGAGGGGACCGCTGAGGTTCCGCCACCCGAGCACTGCGCGGACCGAGTCCAACAGAAAAGGCACTCAGCCGACGGGGAGCCTGCCCACGCCGCGCCAGGAGATCCCGGCCCGCCGCAGCACGTCCGGGTCCAGGTGGTTGCGGGTGTCCACCACGACCGGCCCGGCGAGCAGGCCCGCCACCCGCGGCCAGTCCAGCGCGCGGAACTGCTGCCACTCGGTGAGCACGACCAGCCCGGCGGAGCCCTTCGCCGCTTCGTACGGGTCGTCCACCAAGGTCACCACGTCCCGCAGCGGCGCCTCGTCGCCGCGCAGCCCCGGGTCGCAGGCCACGAGTTCCGCGCCGCGCGCGGCCAGCAGCTCCGCCACCGCCAGTGCCGGGGAATCCCGCAGGTCGTCGGTGCCCGCCTTGAACGTGAGGCCCAGCAACCCCAGCCGCACCCCGTCGAGCGAGCCGGCCACGCCGACCCCGCACGCGTCGGCGACCTTCGCGACCATCTGCTCCCGCTGCCGCGCGTTCGAGTCGATCGCGGCGCCGAGCAGTTCGAAGTCGAACCCGACGGACTGCGCCACCTGCAGCAGCGCGGCCGTGTCCTTGGGCAGGCAGGAGCCGCCCCAGCCGGGCCCGGGCTGCAGGAACGACTGCCCGATCCGCCGGTCGTAGCCCATGCCCTCGGTGACGTCCGAGATGTTGGCGCCCAGCCGCTCGCACAGCTCCGCGACCGCGTTCACGTAGGACAGCTTCGTCGCGAGGAAGCAGTTCGCCGCGTACTTGACCATTTCGGCGCTCGGCGCGTCGGTGAGCACCGTCGGCGCGCCCAGCCGGGCGTAGAGCGCGGCGACCCGCTCGGCGGCGTCCTGCGAGGCGGAGCCCACCACGATCCGGTCCGGGTTCAGGAAGTCGTGCACCGCGGAGCCCTCGCGCAGGAACTCCGGGTTCGACACCACGGCCACGTCGGGGCGGCCGACGAGCTCGGCGACCCGCGCCGAGGTGCCCACCGGCACCGTCGACTTGCACACCAGCACGCACCCGGCCGGCAGCTCGGTGGCGACCTCGGCGACGACCGATTCGACGGCGGCCAGGTCCGCGCCACCGCCGGAGCCCATCGGCGTGGGCACGCACAGGAACACCACTTCGGCGTCGGCGACCGCACCGGCCGAGCCGAGCACGAACTCCAGCCGCCCGGCCGCGATGCCCTCGGCGACGAGCTCGCCCAACCCGGGTTCGAGGATGCCGACCTCGCCGCGGGACAGCCGGGCGACCTTCGCGGCGTCCACATCGCTGCACACCACCCGGTGTCCCAGCGACGCCAGGCAGGCGCCGGTCGTCAACCCGACGTACCCCGTCCCGACGACCACGATCCGGCGAGCGAACACGGCGACCTCCACAGCGGCGGCCCGACCGGGAAATCCCCAGTTCGGGAAGCTGACCTCGCTCGAATCGTGGCACACCGGCCGGGCGGGGAAGGCCGCTTCGGCAACTGTTCACGCGCTGCTGCTCGGGTGGTGACGCAGCGGTGCACGGCAGTTCACGACCCGATCAGTACTGCACAACCGCGCCCAGTACTGGTTGACTACGAGCGCATCGCGATCGACACCGAGGAGAGACCCATGCAGATCACCGGCACCGCCGCCATCGTCACCGGCGCCGCCTCCGGGCTCGGCGCGGCCACCGCCCGCGCGCTCGCCGAACGGGGCGCGCACGTGTTCGGCGTGGACCTGCCGGACTCGGTGACCGCGGCGCCGCCCGTCGACGGCATCACCTACACCGCCGCCGACGTCACCGACGCCGACCAGGTCGGCACCGCCGTCGAGCAGGCCGCGGGCGCCGGGGTGCCGCTGCGGATCGTGGTGAACTGCGCCGGGATCGGGCCGTCCGCGCGGATCAGCGGCAAGCAGGGCCCGCACGACCTCGACCTGTTCCGCAAGGTCCTGGAGATCAATCTGCTGGGCACCTTCAACGTGCTGCGGCTGGCCGCCGCGGCGATCCGCGAGACCGAACCCGACCGGGAGGGGCAGCGCGGCGTCGTCATCAACACCGCCTCCGTCGCCGCCTTCGACGGGCAGATCGGCCAGGTCGCCTACGCGGCCTCCAAGGGCGGGGTGGCGAGCCTGACGCTGCCCGCCGCCCGCGACCTGGCCTCCGCCGGGATCCGGGTGATGACCATCGCTCCCGGCATCGTGGACACCCCGATGCTGGCCACCGTCAGCGAGGAGTTCCGCGCCGGGCTCGCCGCCGGGGTGCCGTTCCCGAAGCGGCTCGCCGTGCCGGGCGACTACGCGAAGCTCGCGGTCGGCATCGTCGAGCACGACTACCTCAACGGTGAGGTCATCCGCATGGACGGCGCGCTGCGGATGCCGCCAAAATGATCAGCCAGGTGATCCGGATCGGGGAGGGCGCTCGCGAATGGGCTCGATGAAGGCCGTGCAGTACCGCAAGGTCGGTTCCAGGCCGGAGGTCGTCGAGATCCCCGTCCCCGAACCGGGCCCCGGCCAGGTGCTGCTGCGCGTCGAGGCCGCGGGCGTCTGCCACTCCGACTTCACCGTGATGAGCTGGCCCGCCGAGGGCTTCCCGTACCCGCTGCCGCTGACCCTCGGCCACGAGGGCGCGGGCACCGTCGCCGCCGTCGGGCGCGGCGTCACCGCGGTGGCCGAGGGCGAGCAGGTCGCGGTGTACGGGCCGTGGGGCTGCGGCGGCTGCCGGCAGTGCGCCACCGGCATGGAGAACTACTGCACCCGCACCGCCGAGCTCGGCGTGGTGGCGCCCGGGCTCGCCGCCCCGGGCGCGATGGCCGAGTACATGGTGGTCGACGACCCGCGGCACCTGGCGCCGCTGGACGGGCTGGACCCGGTGGTGGCGGCCCCGCTGACCGACGCGGGCCTCACCCCGTACCACGCGATCAGCCGCTCGCTGCCGAAGCTGGTGGCGGGCAGCACCGCCGTGGTGATCGGCGTCGGCGGGCTCGGGCACCTCGGCGTGCAGCTGCTGCGGGCGCTGACCCCCGCCCGGATCGTCGCGATCGACCTGGCCGAGGAGCCGCTGGAGCTGGCGCGGCGGGTCGGTGCGCACGAGGTGCTGCGCTCGGACGAGCACGCCGCCCGGCGGGTCCGCGAGCTGACCGGCGGGCGCGGCGCCGAGCTCGTCGTCGACTTCGTCGGCGCGGAACCCACGGTGCGCACCGCGGCGGAGTGCGTCGGCATCGCCGGGGACGTCACGCTCGTCGGGGTCGGCGAGGGCCGGCTGCCGGTGGCGTTCGGCGCGGTGCCGTTCGGGGTGTCGGTGGCGGCGCCCTGCTGGGGCGGGCGCGCCGAGCTGCTGGACGTGCTGGCGCTGGGCCGCTCCGGCGCCATCTCGGTGCACACCGAGACCTTCCCGCTGGAGCAGGCACCCGAGGTCTACGAGCGGCTCCACCACGGGGACATCACCGGCCGGGCGGTCCTCGTCCCGTGATCGGTCCGGCCGGACCGGGTCAGAGGTCCTCGGTGAACGGGATCTCCCCCGCTTCGGGCGAGGTCATCCAGCGGCGGACGGCGAGGGTGGCGCGGACGTCGTCCTCGTTGTACTCCAGCAGCCGCCGCCGCTGCGACGGCTCGGGCCGCTGCCCGTCGAGGCCCACGGCGTCCCGGTACCAGCGCATCGAGTTCTCCCCGCTGGCCTCCGGGTCCCGCCAGGCGAACCCGGCGCTGGGCGCGATCACCTTGAGCCCCTTGCCCTGCGGGCACAGGAACTGGTCGCGGACGGCGGCGAACAGGTCGACCCACTCGCCGGAGCCGATGAACCGGCGCACCTCGGACACCTCGGGGATGCCGGGCTTGCCCGCGAACCGCTCGGCGGAGGACAGCATCCAGCGGTTCTCGGCGAGCTCGTTGTAGCAGTAGGCGCGGAAGGTGAGGCCGCGCGCGTGCGCCCGCTCGCGGACGGCGGTGAACCAGCACCAGAACTCGGCGAACGAGCGGGCCTCGTCGTCGGAGGGCAGCGGGTCCCAGGTGACGAACGCGCGGTAGCCCGGTTCCTCGTCGACGTCGACGCCGGAGAGCCAGCAGCCCCACATGTAGGCGCCGGAGTCGGCGTAGCTCTCCATGTCGACGTCGATCTCCACGTCGGCGCGCGGCACGTCGAGCTCGCGGACGCGGCGGACCAGCGGGAGGTCGCGCAGCCACGCCTTCGCCAGCAGCACGGCCTCGGCGGTGCGGGCGGCGCCGAGCGCGGTGCCCGCGCCCCGCTCGGGGGTCATGGCCGCGAGGTCGTCGACGGTGTGCACGTCGGCGCCGCGCAGCGCGGTGGCGTCCTCGCCGCGCACGACGAGGCTCACGTCCCGGGCGTCGCGCAGTTCGGCCGAGCAGGTCGGCCACCACGGGCAGCCCTTGCACTCGGTGACGCGGGACGGCAGGGCGAGCGGTTCGGCGCCGGTCGCGGCGGCGGTGGCGACGGCGACCCGGTCGGTGAACCGGGCGTCGTACTCGGCGAGCGCGGTGCGGCCGCCCGGCCAGTTCGGGGCGAGCAGGTCGTGCCAGACGACGACGTCGCCGTCGACGCCGATGACGCCGCCGGTGGGGTTGCCGGGCGCGGCCATCCCGCACGCGGCGAGCAGCCGCACCAGGTGGGCGAGCCGCAGCTGGTCCCGGGGCTGGGACCGCACCTTGCGCCGCGGGTCCCGCCGCGCCGAGCCGGGCAGCGGGTCCTCCACCGGGGAGGTGCGGGCGCCGTTGCCGGGGTCGGTGGTCTTGTGCCGCACCACCAGCACCGGCAGGTAGCCGGAGTCGACGCGCACCAGCAGGTCGATGCCGCCGAACCGGCCGGCTTCGGGGTCGGCGGGCAGCTGCGCGCCGGAGATGAAGCGGACGCCGTCCCGCATCGCGGTGAGCGTCTCCCGTTCGCGCTGCCGCCTGCTCGCATCGCGGGGGACGCGCGCCCAGGACTCGCCGAGCGCGGCTTCGAGCCGGTCGGCGATGGCGCGGCGGTGGTCGGCGGCGTCGCTGACGCGCTGCTCGATGCCCGGGTCCACGGGTGCTTTCGGCAGGTCGCGGGCCTGCGGGTCGTTGTCGAGGTGCACCCTCCTGCGGCATCGCGTGACCACGCCCGCGTCGAGCAGCACCTCGTTCTCCACGCCCCGCAGCGTAGGCCGTGCCCCCGACGATCGCGCCCATCACCCCGGTGACGCAGCTGCACGAGTGGTGACTCGGCGTGCACATCTGGTAGATCACTCGCGCTTCCGGTCAACCGGCAGCCGCCGCCGCGACTCCTTACAGTGATCCGCGAGCGAGGTGAAGCCCCAGGTCGGGGCATCGGCACGGCGCGGACCGCGCCGGAACAGCAGGAGGCGGCGATGACGCGACGCGAACCGGCCACCGCAGCACTGACCACCGAGGTGCTCGACACCGAGCCGCTCACCGGCGGGGACACCGGCGGGGACGTGCGCTCGGCCGCCAAGCAGGTCAAGAAGGTCGCCAAGCTGGAGGCGAAGGCCGCCCAGCAGCGGACCAGGACGGCCAAGGAGGGCACCAAGGCCGTCAAGCAGGGGGCCAAGGCGGAGACCAAGGCCGCCAAGCAGGAGGCGAAGGCCGCGGCCAAGGCCGCCAAGCGGGACGAGAAGGCGCGCAAGAAGGGCGAGCACGGCCGGTTCACCCCCGGCGACGCCCGCAAGGCCGTCGGCGTCGCCAAGATCCTCGGCCCGGCGCTGGCCCCCTACGCGTGGCAGGCGTTCACCGCCGCGCGGGACGGTTACGACCGGGCCCGCGCGCGGCGGCTCGGCGTGCCCGTCGACGATCTGGGCCGGTTCACCGGGCGCGGGGCGGCGCTGCACGCCCGCATCGCCGGGGACGCGGAGGCGCTGCGCGACCTGCGCACCCGCACCGGCGGCCGCAGCGCCGCCGAGATCTCGCCGGTGGAGAAGTTCGCCGACCAGGCCGAGAGCAGGCTGGGCCAGCTCACCAGCGCCGTCCGCGCGGCCGAGCACATGCCCGCCCCGCGCCGCCGCGCCGCGCACCGCGCGGTGACCGGCGAGCTGGACCGCATCGAGGCCGACCTGCTCCAGCGCCTCGGCGTCTGATCGGACCGGGCAGCACGACGGCCGGGCCGGTCGCTCCACGAACGGAGCGACCGGCCCTGCCGCGTCGGAGGCGGGTCGTCAGAGCGTGACGAACCCCTGCCGCACCATCCAGTCGCGGGCGACGTCGGCCGGGTCCCGGCCGTCCACGTCGACCCCGGCGTTGAGGTCCAGCAGCTCCTGGTTGTTCAACCGGTCCGAGATCGGCTGGAACACGTCCTCCAGCTGCGGGTACTTCTCCAGCATGTCGACCCGCACCGTGACGGCCAGGTTGTAGCGCGGGAAGAACTTCTTGTCGTCCTCCAGCACCTTCAGGTCCAGCGCCTGGATCCGGCCGTCGGTGGTGAACACCTCACCGAAGTTGCAGGCCTTGCCGGTCGCCGTGGCCGTGTAGATGGTGCCGGTGTTCAGCGTCTCCACCCGGCCCGGATCGACCGCGAACCCGTAGGTCTCCGCGACGCCCGGCATGCCGTCGTTGCGGCTGGCGAACTCGCTCTCCAGGCAGAACGACAGCTCGTCCGGCTTCTCCTGGCCGAGCCGCTTGAGGTCGGACAGCGTGTGCACGCCGAGCCGGTCCGCGTTCTCCCGGTTCAGCGCGAGCGCGTAGGTGTTGTCCGAGTTCAGCGACGGCGCGAACCAGGTGACCCCGTTCTGCTCGATGTCGAGCTTGCGCACCGCCTCGTACTGGGCGATCGCGTCCGGGATCGGGTCGGTCTTGCCGTTGTAGCTGATCCAGGACGAGCCGGTGTACTCCCACACCACGTCGATCTGCTTGCTGACCAGCGCGTTGCGGGCGCTCGCGGAACCGGTGATGTTGCTCAGGTCCCGCACGTCCGCACCGGCGGCCACCAGCGCGAATTCGGCGATGTAGGCCAGCACGATCTGCTCGGTGAAGTCCTTGGAGCCGACGGTGAGCGGGACGCCTTCCAGCTCCGGGACCAGCTTGATCGAGCCGGGCCGGACGCTCAGCGGCACCGACGAGCCCGAGCTGAGCCCGCAGCCGGTGAGCGCCGCGCCCGCCGCGGCGGCCGAGAACAGCTTCAGCGCGCCTCGGCGGGACATCGGTGTTCCACGCATCATCGGAGCCCCCTCGGTGACAGGTACCGCTCGGCGAGCCCGCCGAGCCAGTCGACCAGCAGGGCCAGCGCCATGGCCAGCACCGCGCCGACGGAGAGCACCGTCCAGTTGCTCAGCTTGTACCCGGTGTCGATCAGCTCGCCGAGCCCGCCCGCGCCGACGAACCAGGCCAGCGTGGCGGTCCCGACCGCCAGCACCAGCGCGGTCCGCAGCCCGGCCAGGATGAACGGCACGGCCAGCGGCAGTTCGATGCGGACGAGCACCGAGAACCCGGACATGCCGATACCGCGCCCCGCGTCGATCAGCGACGGGTCGACCTGCTGGAGGCCGACCAGGGTGTTGCGCAGCACCGGCAGCAGGGCGTACACGGCGATCGGCAGCGTCGCGATCCAGAACCCGGTGGTTCCGTTGGTGAGCAGGAAGAACAGCACCAGCAGACCGACCGACGGCGCCGCCTGGCCCATGTTCGCCAGACCGATGATCAGCGGGCTCACCCGCCGCGCCCACGACCGGCTGAGCAGCATGCCCAGCGGCACCGCGACCAGCACCACGATCAACGCGACCGCCACGCTCATCAGCAGGTGCTGCCAGGTGAGCGTGAGCAGCGTGGAGGCGGTGATGTTCCGACTGGTGACGACGTTGTCCCGGTGGGTGAACGCCACGCCGACGACGACCACGACCAGCAGCAGCGCCACGAGCGGCTGCGCGAACAGGCGCAGCCGTTCCGCGGTGCGGGACCCGGAGTCGGCGGCGTAGGAACCGCTCATGACCGGTCCCCGGCGTCGGCGGGCTGATCGGCGTGGTCGTCGGCGTGCTCCTCGCGGAGGTCCTTGATCGTCGTCATCACGGTGTCGATGTCGACGACGCCGACGTACTCCCCGCGCGACCCGGTGACCACGGCGACGCCGTCGTCGTCGGTGAGGATGGCCTCCAGCGCGTCCTGCAGCGTGGAGGCGGGCGAGACGCTGTCCTCCACGGCGCGGCCGGCCCGCTCCAGCGAGGAGACGGCACCGGCTTCGCGGGCGGTGGCCCAGCGCAGCGGCCGCTTGCGGCGGTCCAGCACGAGGCCGATGGCGCCGCGCCGGGTGCCGAGGCGTTCCTGCAGCGCGCTGGGCTGCTCGTCGATCCCGGCGGTCGGCACCTGGCCGAGTTCGATCTCCCGCACCCGGCGCAGCGTGAGCTGCTTGAGCGCGGCACCGGCGCCGACGAAGCCCGCGACGGTGTCGTCGGCCGGGTTCGCCAGGATCGCCTCGGGCGTGTCGTACTGCAGGATCTTCGACCGCTCGCCGAGCACCGCGATGCGGTCGCCGAGCTTGACGGCCTCGTCGAAGTCGTGGGTGACGAACACGATCGTCTTGCCCAGGTCGGCCTGCAGCCGCATCAGCTCGTCCTGCAGCACGCCGCGGGTGATCGGGTCCACCGCGCCGAACGGCTCGTCCATCAGCAGCACCGGCGGGTCGGCCGCCAGCGCCCGGGCCACGCCCACGCGCTGCTGCTGCCCGCCGGAGAGCTGCCGCGGGTAGCGGCCGCGGTACTCGGCGGGGTCCAGGCCGACCAGGTCGAGCATCTCGTCGACCCGCTCCACGGTCCGCTGCTTGGTCCAGCCGACCAGGCCGGGCACCATGCCCACGTTCTCGCCCACCGTCATGTGGGGGAACAGCCCGGCCTGCTGGATCGAGTAGCCGATCTCGCGGCGCAGCTTGTCCGGGTCCAGGCCGAGCACGTCCTGGCCGCCGATGGTGATCCGGCCCGAGGTGGGCTCGATCAACCGGTTGATCATGCGCATGGTGGTGGTCTTGCCGCTGCCCGAGGGGCCCACGAACACGACGGTCTCACCGGCGGGGATCGTCATGGTGACCGATTCGACCGCGGACAGCTTCTGGCCCGGGTACCGCTTGGAGACCTCCTCCAGGCGGATTTCGACGCCGTGACCGCCGGCGCGGTCGTCGGTGTCGGGCTTGTTGTTCTCAGCCACGAATACCTCTCGAAGTCGTCAGGCGTCCGAGCAGCACGAACACCGCGTCCAGCAGCAGCGCCAGCACGATCACGCCGAGCGTGCCCGCGAGCGCCATGTTCAACGCGTTCGCGCTGCCGAGGCCGGACAGGCCGCTGAAGATCAGGTTGCCGAGGCCGGGCCCCTTCGCGTACGCGGCGATGGCGGCGATGCCCATCAGCATCTGGGTGCTCACCCGCATGCCGGCGAGGATCCCGGGCCAGGCGAGCGCCAGTTCGATCCTGGTCAGCACCCGGAACCGGTTCATGCCGATGCCGCGCGCGGCATCCAGGATCGGCTGGTCGACTGTAGACAGCCCGACGATGGTGTTGCGGACGATCGGCAGCAGCGCGTACAGCACCAAGGTCACCACCGACGGCGCGACGCCCAGCCCCAGCACGGGGATGAGCAGGCCGAACAGGGCGAACGAGGGGATGGTCAGCACTGCGCTGGACAGGGCGGTGGCCACCGCGGCCCCGGCGGGGCTGCGGTACACCGCAACCCCGACCAGGACGCCGACGATGGTCGCCAGCACGATGCACTGCACCACCATGCTGGCGTGCTGGTAGGAGTCCACCAGCAGTTGCTGCCACCTGGAAGCGACGTAATCCAGGAAACTCACGTGGTGGCCGCCCCCGGTTTCGCCGCCGACTCGCCCGAGCCGCCCTCGGCGCCGTCCTCCTCGGTCTCCGCGGGAGTCGTGACGAGCTGGAACTCGCCGTCGTGCTCCTCGGTACCGGCGATGACGGCCTGCTCCAGGACCTCGGCGCCCTTCTCGTCCCGCAGCGTCATCTCATCGCTGCGCAGGTCCTTGGTGAGCGCCACGCACAGCAGCACCATGACGATCGCGAACGGCAGCGCACCCATGAACGTCAGGTTCTGGATGCCCGAGAGCGCGTCGTCCTCGCCACCGCCGATCACCAGCATGATCGCGGCGACCGCACCGGTCGCGGCACCCCAGAAGATGACCACCCAGCGGCTCGGCTCGATGGAGCCGCGCTGCGAGAGGGTGCCCATGACCACCGAGGCGGCGTCGGCACCGGACACGAAGAAGATCGCGACCAGGATCATCACCAGCACCGAGGTGACCAGCGGCAGCGGCAGGTGCTCCAGCACCGTGAAGGTCTGCGCCTCGGCGCCGCCGTTGACGATGGCCGGGTCGGCCTTGCCGGTGTCGATCGCGGCACCGCCGAAGATCGCGAACCAGATGAGGCTCACCACGCTGGGCACCAGCAGCACGCCGCCGATGAACTGGCGGATCGTGCGGCCGCGGCTGATCCGGGCGATGAACATGCCGACGAAGGGCGTCCAGGAGATCCACCACGCCCAGTAGAAGACCGTCCAGCTGGACAGCCACGAGTGCATCTCGTCGCCACCGGTCGCACCGGCGCGGGAGGCCATCTCGCCGAAGTCGCTGATGTACGCGCCCAGCGAGGTCGGCAGCAGGTTCAGGATCAGCACGGTCGGGCCGGCCACGAACACGAAGATCGCCAGCACCGCCGCGAGCACCATGTTGATGTTCGACAGCCACTGGATGCCCTTGGAGACGCCGGACACCGCGGAGGCGATGAAGCAGATCGTCAGCACGACGATGATCAGCACCAGCAGCACGGTGCTGGTCTGCCCGATCCAGCCCGCGGCCTGCATGCCCGACTGGATCTGCAGCGTGCCCAGGCCCAGCGAGGCGGCCGAGCCGAACAGCGTGGCGAACAGCGCCAGGATGTCGATCAGCTTGCCGATCGGGCCCTCGGCGTTGCGCTTGCCGATCAGCGGCATGAACACCGCGCTGATCAGCTGCTTGCGACCGCGGCGGAAGCTGCTGTACGCGATCGCCAGCCCGACCACCGCGTAGATCGCCCACGGGTGCAGGGTCCAGTGGAACAGCGAGGTCGCCATCGCGGTGCCCACCGCCGCATCGGTACCGCCTTCGACGGTGCCGGGGGGCGGGGTCATGAAGTGCGTCAGCGGTTCGCTGACGCCGTAGAACATCAGGCCGATGCCCATGCCGGCGCTGAACATCATGGCGATCCAGGAGATCGTCCTGAACTCCGGCTTCTCACCGTCAGCACCCAGCGGGATGCGCCCGTACCGGCTGAACGCCAGGAACAGGGCGAAGATGACGAAGCCCGTGGCGGCGAGGACGAAGCCCCAGCCGGTGTTGGTGACCAGCCACTCCAGCGCGCTCTCGGCGAAGCCGCTCAGCGACTCGGTGCCCACCGACCCCCACGCCACCAGGATGAACATGATGGCGGCGGTGACTCCGAAGACGGTCCAGTCCGTCCTCGGCTTGCCGATGAACTCGGGTGACCCCGATGGTTCCGTTGCGTGGCCCGACGAGCCACCCTCTCGTAGATCTGCTTCAGTCGACACAGGTTCCGGCGCCCGAACTCGCGACGCCCCCTCCTCTCCGTACCTCACGTCACGACGGCCGGAACACTATTCACCTGTCACTGTCTGCTCGTGCAGGAAGAATTCCCGACCGTCCGCAACCCATAAACCGTGACCCATTCGGCGGATCAAGGCAAGCTCACTTGCGCTCAGCGTGGCCGAACCGACATCTAGGCTGGACATCCGTGGCGACCCGTTCCATCCCTGCGCGTGGCGCTGCTCGTGCGCTGCGCGGGCTGGTACTGACGGCCACCTCGGCGTCACTATCAGTAGCCGCACATGCAGCCGCGGGTGGTTCCACACCCGATCTCGGAACCACCATTTTGATCACCGCCTTGTTGTCCGGAGCCGGGTTGGCGCTCGCCGACCGCAGGCGAGGGTTGTGGAGCATTGTAGGGGCAGTCGGTGTCGGGCAGGTGTCACTTCACTTGTTCCTGCAGCTAGCGGCCTCGCACTCGGACTCGGCACCCCTGCGCGGACTGCCACTGGACCCCGTTACGATGACCCTGGGTCACGTCCTCGCGGGGCTCCTGGTAGCCGTCCTGCTGCACCGGGCCGAGGATGCACTCTTTGTAATCGTTTCAACCTTAAGGCTGACGCTTCCGCGGAAGATGCCAGCGCCGTTACCGCCTGTAACGACCAGATTCGCGATCTGCCTCCCGGCGGAGCCGCTCCTCCTGATCGAACAACTGATCCGGCAGCGGATCCACGCTCTGCGCGGACCGCCGGAACCGCCGAACGGCGGACCGGGATGACACCGAACGGCACCCGGATCGTTGCCCATTCGTATCCCCGATCGATTCGCAATTCTTGAATTGATGTGCGAAACCGCACAGATCAGGAGTCCAGATCTCCATGTCCACAACTCGATCTCTGTTCCGCACGACCGGCGTCACCGCCGCGATCGCATTCACCGCGATCGCCGGGGCGGGCACCGCCGCCGCGCACGTCAGCGCGACCCCCGAGCAGGCGGAGCAGGGCGGCCACGCCAAGATCGCGTTCCGGGTCCCGAACGAGCGGCCCGACGCGAGCACCGTGCGGGTGCACGTCGCGCTCCCCCTCGACCACCCGCTGAGCTCGGTGCGCACCAAGCCGCTGCCCGGCTGGACCGCCGAGGTGCGGAAGGTGCGGCTGGACCGGCCCGTCGACGTGGCGGGCGCCCAGGTCACCGAAGCGGTCTCCGGCATCACCTGGACCGCGCGCCCCGGCACCGCCATCGCGCCCGACCAGTTCCAGGAGTTCGAAGCCACCCTCGGCACCTTCCCCACCGACACCGACCGGCTGCTGCTGCCCACCGAGCAGACCTACGACAGCGGCGAGGTCGTGCGCTGGGACCAGCCGCCTGCCGCGGACGGCTCCGAGCCCGAGCACCCGGCACCGGCGCTGGCCCTGGTCGAAGGGGACGGCTCGGGCCACGGGCACGGCTCGGCGCCGGACGGCACCGGGCACGACGGCCACGAGGACGCGGCGGAGGCCGAACCGGCCGGAGCGGACGACACCGCGCGGGTGCTCGGCGGTGCCGGGCTCGCCGTCGGCGCGCTCGGGCTCGGACTCGGCGCCGGTGCGCTGCTGGCCGCCCGCCGCAAGAACGGGGGCCGGGCATGAGGCGACTGCTCGCGATCACCGCGCTGACCTTCGCGGCGCTGCTCGGCGCGGCGGGCCCCGCGTTCGCGCACAACACCCTCGTCGGCAGCGACCCCGCGGAAGGCGCGCAGCTGAGCTCCGGCCCCGCCGAGGTGCGGCTCACCTTCGACCAGCCGGTGCGCTCCGGCGAGGGCTACAACACGATCACCGTCGTCGGCCCGGACGGCAGCTTCTGGACCGACGGGCAGGTCCGCGTCGAAGGCACCGAGGTCGTCGCGCCGGTGCGCCCGCTCGGGCCGGCCGGCGAGTACACGATCGGCTACCGGGTGCTGTCCAACGACGGCCACCCGGTCAGCGGCAAGCGCGGCTTCACCCTGACCGAGGCGGGCACCGGCACCCCGGCGCCGCCGCCGGACGCCGACCGGGCCGAGCCCGACTCGGGCGGCGGGATGCCGATCTGGCCGTGGATCGCGGGGGCCGTGGTGCTCGTCGCGCTCGGCCTGGTGCTGGCGCTGCGGCTGGGCAGGTCGGGCGAGTAGCCGACCGGGCGGGCCGCTCCGGAAGGGGCCCCCCGCTCCCGCTCGGGAAGGTGCCACGTTCGGCGGTGCAGCGGCCGCCGAGCCGAACTAGAGTCGGACGATGCCGCGGAGCGCGCCCCCAGGAACGCCCGCGGCACTTCAGCCCGGCCGAACTCCGGGCTCGTTTTCCGCTGGGTGGAAAAGATCGGTTCGTCGCCGAACGGTCATTCGTGCTCGGTGAGCTGCTGCGCCCCGGACGAGGAGAGCGACTCCAACCGGCCCAGCGCACCCCGGCCGCGGCGTTCCAGCTCGCGCCGGCTGATCCAGCCGTAGGAGTAGTGCCGGTAGGCCTGGCTCAGCTGCACGAGCTCCGCGAGGTGGTCCACGGCGCGCTGCCGCGCTTCCCCGCTGAGCCCCGGCACCAGCCGGACCTCGCTGTTCACCACGTCGTCGAGCACCCGCGCCGAGTCCAGCGCCTTGCGCCCGCGCCAAGTGAGCTTGCGCCGCATCCGCGCGACGTTCCTGGTCATCACGTCCATCCGGGCCCCCCGTGCCGCAGACACTCACACATACGTATTACTTCAGACCTCGCTCGTCACCAAGAATCACCGACACGGCCCCCGCTCGTCGATGAACTTCGCCCGATCGTACGCATCAACCGCTACCTGTAGGGCTCCCACTGAGCCGCTGCGTCACCCTCCCGCATCGAGCGCAACCGGCTCCGCAGCTGGTCGCGCACCCCGGGGTTGCTGCGCAGGATCGGCAGCACGCTCACGGTGATCTTGAGCTCGCGCAGGTCCCGCAGCACCGGGAACCCGGACCACGCGGTGACGTCGAAGCCGTAGACCTCCGCCAGCCGGTGGTACCGCTCCGCGGGCGCGCCCAGCCGGAGCATGCCCACCGCCATCGGCGTCAGGTCCCACTCCGGCTGCCCCACGCACAACGAGTCCAGGTCGCACAGCAGCGGCCCTTCGGGCCCCGCGATCAGGTTGCCCAGGTGCGCGTCGCCGTGCACCATCGACGGCGGCAGCGGGAAGTCCAGCTCCGCCAGCCGCGCCTCCACGTCGTCGCAGCGCTGCTCCAGGAAGGCCCGGTCCGCTGCGTCCAGCTCCTCGGCGTCGGCCAGCCTCCGGCGCACGTCCGGCATCGGCTGCCAGCGCGGCAAGGTCGAGGGCAGCGGCAGGTCGTGCACCTGCCGCAGCAACCGGCCCAGGTCGGCGCCGTCCGGGGCGGGTCCCACCTCCGGGACCGCCTGCCACAACGTCGCCAGGTGCCCGCCGGTGCGCACCGGCTGCGGCACCCCCGGCAGCAACCGCACGGCGGGAACCCCGTGCTCGGCGAGCAACCGGCCGGCCTCCACCACGTTCACCGCGCGGTAGGCGAAGGACGGCGCGAGCACGATCCGGACGATCACCGGGTGCTCGCGCAGCAGGAAGACGCCGTTGTTGACGAACCGCACCAGCCGAGCGCCCCGCGGGTCGAGCCCCGCGGCCGCGCACACCTCCGCCAGTGCCAAAGCCAGTTTCGGCCGCGTGTAGCGGCCCTCCGCCGAGCGGGTCCCCGACGTCATCGGGGGCCAGCCCGGTCGTGCCGCTGCACCGCGCCCGGGAAACCGGCGCTGACCTGATCGCGCGAGGACCGCGCGCCGAACCGCCTGCCGCGCACCGGTCTCACGCCTCGCGGAAGCGGCGGATCTCTTCGGACAGGTCGCGGGCGTCGGAGTTCATCCGGTGCCGCCCGGCTTCCAGCTCCAGCGGCTTGAGCCGGTCGGCGACGCGGGCCGACTTGACCTTCTCGCCGATCTGCAGCGCCGACCGCCCGACCTTGATGCCCTCCTGGAGGTCACCGGCCCGGATGTGGTTGGTGGCCTGCAGGCTCAGCCCGAAGACGTGGGTCCGCTGCATGTCGGCGCCGTACGCCTCGTTGCACTTGATCGTCTCCGCGACGGCGAGCGGCGCGTAGCGGTCCGGATCGAACACGGCCAGCGCGTCGTGCGCCGAGCCGATCATCCCGTGCAGGTCGTTCTCGTTGAAGAACCGCACCCAGTCCGGGGCCTCGGCCACGTTCGCCCTGGCGAACTCGTCCTTGGTCCGGCCGACCATCTTCTGCACCTGGTCGGGCTTGTTGAGCATCCCGTAGGCCCAGGCCTCGTTCGCGCACAGCACCGCGACCGTCAGCGAGGAACCGGATTCCTGCGCGGCGATCTGGCCGAGCTGGAACAGCTTCAGCGCCTCGTTCGGTTCCTGGTAGTGCAGGTAGACGCGCCCCATCCGGTACAGCACGCTCGCCACGAGGCTGTCGTCCTCGGCCTGCTTGGCGAACTCCAGCGCCTTGCCGAAGTGGCCGCGCGCCGGGTCCAGCAGACCCGTGTCGAAGGAGGTCCAGCCCGCCAGGCTGTGCATGTCCGCCAGCGACACGTAGAGCTTGCGCTTGACCTGGTCGGACGCGTTGGCGTCGAGCAACTGCTGGGCCCAGGAGAGCTGGGCGACCACGGCGTCGCGGCAGGTGCCGCCGCCGTAGCGGTAGTCCAGGTCGCGCAACGCCTTGGTGGCCGCCTGGATCTGCTGCACGTCGGTCATGCCGATGCGCATCGGAGCAGGCGTCTGCACATTGCTCGGCACCCAGGTGCTCTCCTCCGTCCCGAAGACCGCGGCACCCATGGTCACCGCGGCCGCGTGGGACAGGAACTTCCGACGCTTCACCGACTCGTCCTCCTCAGCCTGGGGGCCGCTGTTCGACTTCGCGACCCTCATTGCCGTCGCCCCGTCGTAGGCGAGGCCCATGTACCCCCTCGGTATCCCGAGGCCGTCGGCGATTCGGGCCAGCACGTCATAAGCCATGACCTGGCGGCCCTTCAGGATCTCCGAGACCTCGGACTGCGACTGGCCCGTCGATGCCGCGATCTGGCGCTGCGAAACCCCGATCCGGCGCAGTTGCCGGTAGATCTCGCTGACGTTCCGCGCCGCCAACGCGTCCCGCATCTCACGGCCGTCCCAGACGTCTCGTGTAACGGGCGAGCCGTTCGAACCGATGGTGTTCATTTAGACCCCCTCACACTCTGCACGGGCGTCGGTCGCAGAGTAAGGGCACTTCGACGAGCCGGTGAAGTGCGTATCGGCAGAGGTGATCGGTGGGGGTGAAGTCCACCGACCGTTCGTCGTCGCCGTTGAGCCGGTCATCGCCTACCGGCTACCGCCCGCGTTCGACGCATTCCAATCTAGTCATCGGTAGCAACCGAGCACGGAGAGGAACCCGAACGGCAGTGGACGGGATGACGGAGTCCGACCCCCGGGGCGGCGTGGAGGTCACCGCGAACGCGGCGGTGCCCGAACAGGCCGGTTCCGCGGCGGGATCCCCCGACCGCCGTCGTTGGTGGCGGGTGCTGTGTCGCGACGTGGGGCACATCCGCCGCTACCTCACCGTGCTGGTCAACCGGGACAGGGTGGTTCTCGTCGGACCGCCCGGCCGCACCGTGGTGCTGTCGACCGATGGAGTCGGCGAGTTGAGCAGCGCACTACGGCGGGCCGCTGAGCAGGCGAGAAAGTGACGGTGAGGTTGCGGTGGACGAGATCTTGGGTCAGGTGCTGCGCAACGCGGTGTGGGAGCGGCTCGACGTGCTGAGCGAGCTGGCGAACCGCGCGGACGCCCCGTCCCTGCTGTCCGTGGCGCGTTCCGAACTCCCCCGGCTCACCGAGGGATGGCGGACGCTGCTGGCCGCGCACGACACCGACGACAAGGGCAACTGCATCGAGTGCTCTTCCCGATGGCGACCCCGCAGCGCACCGTGCTCGGTGTGGCGCTCGGCCTACGAGCACCTGGTCGCGGGAGCCCTCGCACCCCGTCCCGCACGGCACCAGCGACCGGCGCACGAGCTGCGCCCGGCGGCGCCGGTGCCGTAGACCGGCGGTCGCTCGGTCCCCCGGTCAGCACCACTCCCTCCCCGAACCGGACGGATCGAGCCACCGCCCCGGTGGCCGGCGAACCATCGCCGTGCACCCCCGACCACTGCAGTGGTCGTCGGCCACCACACAACTTCCAATTCCACAGTGGACGTGCTGGCGGCGCCCCGAAGGTCTCCTGATCCCCGAAGGCGTCCGGGCTCCCCCGAAGAGCTCCGATCCCCGCCCCGCTCCGAGTTCCCCCGAAGGACTCCGCGAGCTCAGGAGATCCGCCGCCGCACGAGTCTTCCGCGGGCCGGTGCTGCAGCACTCCCCTCCCCCGACCGGTACCGGTCCGCGGATTCCAACGACTCCGGTTCCCCTTTCCCCGAAGGGGCGCCGGGGTGGACGAGGGGTCCCGGTGCTCGTTTCCCCGGACGAGCGCCGGGACCTTTCTTGTCTTCAGACCCCGTCCGTCAGGTCCGGCCCGTCATTTGCGGCGCAGCCGAGCCGTGGCGGCGAACTCGGGGTCGAGGCGCATCCCGCCGCCCGCGCCGAGCCGGGTGTGCTCCGCGGGCACCGCGAACCACGGTTGCCGCGGCCCGAGCAGCGGCGTGTACACCGGCACGAATCCCCTGTCCTGCAACGAGACCGCGAAGTCGGCGCCGATCCGGCCGCGCCGGTCCAGCGCGCCGGTGCCCTGCCACGGCAGCAGCCCGGACCCGCCGAGGTAGGTGAACCCGCAGCGGCCGGGCCGCGCGGCGCTGACGGTGAGCCGCACCCGGTTCGGGAACAGCAGCTCCTCGTAGCCGAGTTCCTCATCGACCCGCATCGTCGCCAGGTAGCGCACGACGGTGTGCCAGGCACGGCGCAGCACCTCCACCCGCGACTGCCGCAGCAGCGGCGGCACCGCGCCCCCGTCCAGGTCGTAGACGTTCGCGTAGACCGCGCGCGCCCAGTTCGCCCGGTCGACGCCCTCCGGCACCGACAGCGGGACGGAGAACACCACCGACATCAGCATTTCGCGGAACATCAGGACCGAGGCGGCGACCTCCTCCGGGACGCCGTCCGCGCGCCGGTCCACCTGGTCGAGGGTGCGCAGCGGGTCCTCGGAGATGTCCAGCCCGCGCAGCGCGTCCGCCAGCAGCCGCCGGTGCCGCGCGGTGCGCTCGGCCCGCTCGGCGGGCAGGTCCACGTCGAGCCGCCGGGCCGCGACCGCGTCCACCTCCTCGATGGTGGCCGCCTCCCCCAGCCCGGCGAGGTCGGCGTACTCGCGCAGGATCGCGCTGTAGGTGCCGGTGATCGACAGCGGCCGCGGCCGGAAGTGCCTGCCATCGGTGAGGATGCGGAACCGCAACCCCGGCGGGTGCACCGCGCTCGCCGCGCGCTGCATCTCGCGCAACCGCGCCAGCCCGCCGAACTCGGCGAGGTCGGGCAGCGGCCCGCTCGCCTTCAGCCCGTTCAGGCACTGCTTGATGGGGAAGCCCAGCAGCACCACGTCGATCGGTTCGCCCGCGCGCAGGAACGGTTCGACGTCGCGGCGCAGGTGCTCCACCTGGTAGTTGGACCGCGCCCCCTTGAGGAACTGCTTGCGGCCCAGCACGTGGTGCAGCGCGTGCACCACCCGTTCCCGGTGCTCCGGTTCGGGCGCGGGTTCGTCGAGCCGGAACCGGTCGCGGGCGGCGCGGGCCACCCGGTCTGCGGCGCGGTCGGCGTCGGCGAGGACGTGCCCGGCGAGCTCCAGCGCGGCGTCCCGGCCCAGGTGCACCGCCCAGCGCTGCGCCGAGCGGTTCGACCGCAGCGCGCCGATCTGCAGCTCCTCCAAGGAATGCGTGTGCGAGAGCAGGCCCGGGCCGGATCCGCCCGCGCGCGGCCGGGGTTCCACTTCGAAGGTGGCGATCGCCGGGGCGCCGTCCGGCAGCGGCCGTCCCGGGACGCGTTCGTGCACGAGCCCGGGCACTTCCACCGCGACGGCGAGCGCGCCGGGGAACTCCGCGACCAGCGCGGTGCGGTTGTCCCGCAGGTCGTCGAAGACGGCGACCACGTCGAGCTCGCCGAGCCCGCGCAGCCGCGCCACCTTCAGCTCCGGGATCGGCCGGGTGCGTTCGTCGGGCATGCACAGCAGCGGCGCGTCCGGCACGCCCGCGTCCCGCAGCACGGCCGCGGTGTGCTCGCGGACCCGTTCGCGGCGGCCGGTGCAGAACACGACCTGCCCGCCTGCGTCCCGGACGTCCCAGGTGAAGCGGGCCAACCCGGCGTTGACCTCGTCGGTGCGCAGCCGCTGCCAGGGCCGGGCGAAGGCGCGGAAGAACTCGGCGTGCACCGCTCGCCAGTCCACCGCCGGGTACTTCTCGGCCAGCCCGGTGCGGTCGAGGAAGGTGGGCCAGGTCGATTCGACGTAGGTCGGCAGCACCGGCAGCGCGTCCGGGTCGGCGAGCTCGGGGATGCCGTGCGGCGCGCCGGGCCGGGGCCCGGACACGGCGCGGGTGGCTTCGACGGTGCGCCGCAGCGGGACGATGCCGCACAGGTCGAGGTCGATGACCACGGTGGGGCGCGGGCGCTCCGGTTCCCAGCGGCGGCGCCGGGTCCGGTCCTGCACGGTGTCGAGCACCTGGCGCAGCACCTCGTGCTGGTCCGGGTCGACCGAGTGCGCGTGGGCGCGCAGGTCGGTGCGGGCCAGCAGCCGCGCGGTCCGCCGGTCGAGGTGCCGCAGCTCCTGGTCGAGCACCCGGTCGATGCCGGCGCGCACCGATTCGCCGCGCGGCAGCGGGTAGCCGATGCGGCGGAAGCCGTCGGCGAGTTCGGCGAGCACCGCGAGCAGCGCCCGCGCGGCGGAACGCACCGCCTGCTCGTCGGGTTCGGCGACGGCGGCGGAGGTGACGACGCGCCCGGTGGCCTCCAGCTCGGTGGACAGCTCGAAGGCGAGCGGGGCGGAGTCCGCGCCGTCCGCCGCGAACAGCGCGGTGCGCCGGTGCTCCAGCGCGTGCCGGAAGGCCCGCAGCGGTGGGCGGACGAAGTGCTCCAGGAAGAACCCGAGCTCGTGCTCCCGGTGCCCGAAGCGGTTGTCGATGACCAGCCGCAGCAGCCCGGGCGCCCCGTCGGGTCCCGGCGCCAGCAGCGCGTCCGGCCGCACCGCGACGGTGCCGCCGGGGTGCTGCGGATGCGGCGGAGACGGCAGCGCACCACCGCGCGGGCCGGTCTCCGCGCCACGGCGCGCGGGTCCGGGGACGACGGTGGCGCAGTGCATCCGCAGCACCGGGTCCTCGCGCACCGCGCGCGGCAGCGGATCATCGTCGGGGCCGGTGCGCGGCGGGAGCGCCGCACCGAGGGTGCCGGTGAGCGCCCGCAGCCAGTCGGGGTCGTGGTGCCGCCGCCTGCGGCGCAACCGGACCAGCAGCCGGTACAGCTCGGCCCAGGTCGGTTCGGGACCGAGCGGCAGACCGTCGCCCGCGCCGTCGCCGACGAGCCGGAACTCCCCGCCGTGCCGGCGCAGGCGCAGCCGGTACCCGCCGTCGTGCAACATCCGGTCGGCTTCCGGCACCGGCAGCGGCGACCACAGGTCCTGGGCCGGCCGGTCCGTCCACATCGGGACCAGTGCGGCCGGGAGCGCTGCGGTGCTCGGCCGGGAGACCGGCGTGTGCGCGGTCACCGGGCGAGCTGGCGCGGTGCCGGCGCGGGGAACGCGCGCGGGCCGGGCGGAGCGGGGTGGTGGTGCGCCGCCGGAATTCTGCTGGGGGCGATCCGGTCCTGGCCGGCGGTGCGCCCCGGCGCGAAGTCGCGGGGAGTGCGGATGCGGGGAGAACCAGGCGCGACGCCGCAGTAGCTCACGATCACCTTTCCATCACAGCTCGGGGAGGTCGACTCACGCTAGATAGTGACAATGCGCGTCGGCAACGTGACCGAATGCATACGCCCGTACCGTAACCCCGACCCGATAGCAGTGACCTGGAACACTATGAGGGTGATCTGGATCCGCAAGGCACCCCTTCCGCCGAGCGGGACGCCCCCGCCCAGCGGCACCCCTTCGGTGGACACCGGCCCCGGCATGTCCACTGCCTGCGCGGACGGAGCGCGCGGCACACTGGGTCCCGATCGACCGAGCGCTGCGCACCGTCGTCCCGCACCACCCCCGATCCGGAACGACGAGCACCGGCGCTCCGGCCGGGGGCGCGGTTCCGCCCGCGCGCGAACCGGCTCCGAGGATGGTGATCTCGTCGATTGAGATGATCTCGGACGCAAGGACCTGGGATGATCTCGCGGCGGGACCGCAACGGGGAGTACGCCGACCGTCCACCGCGCACCCCGCCGGACGCCCCTCCCACGACGGTCCGCACGAGTGATCAAGGAGACGCCTTGTCCGCCGAAGTCGCACCGCTGCGGCGCAAACCCGTCCAGCAGCGCAGCACCCAGCGCGTGGAGAAGATGCTGGAGTCCTGCGCCCAGCTCATCGACGAGCTCGGTTACGAAGGGGTGACCACCACCCTGATCGCCGAACGCGCCGGCGTCGCCGTCGGCTCGCTGTACCAGTTCTTCCCGGACAAGCGGGCCGTCGTGCAGGAGCTCACCCGGCGCAACCTGAACCGCTTCGTGGAGGCGATCGGCGAGCGCTTCGCCACCGCCGAGCTCGCGAACTGGTGGGACGCGGTGGACACGGTGATCGACGTGTACATCACCATGCACCGCGACGTGCCCGCGTTCAGCAGGCTGCACTTCGGCGACGTGGTGGACCTGCGGCTGCTCGACGAGAGCAAGGACAACAACGCGGTGATCGCCGACAAGCTCGTCGCGCTGCTCGGCGAGCGGTTCCCGCTGGACGGCGAGCAGCTGCTGCTGCCGCTGTCGGTGGCCGTGGAAGCGGCCGACGCGGTGCTGAACCTGGCGTTCCGCCGCGACCCGGCGGGCGATCCGCAGCTCGTCGCCGAGACCAAGGAACTGGTGCGCGGCTACCTGTCGAACCGGATGCCCGACGATCAGCCGAACGACATGCCCTCGCCCCGGTAGGTGGGCACGGCGCCGACCAGCTGGTTCCCCTCCACCAGGTGGTACTGGGCGAACCGCTCGGCGAGCTCGCCCGCCTTCGCGTGCCGCAGCCACACCCGGTCGCCGATGCGCAGCCGCCGCGCCGCCGCCCCGGACACCGGGGTCTGCACCTCGCCGGCCCCTTCGGCCGCGGTCAGCCGCAGTCCGCGGGGCAGGTGCACGCTCGGCGCCCGGCTCGGCCCGGTGGGGCCGGAGGCGATGTAGCCGCCGGTGAACAACGTGGCGAACGACCGGCTCGGCCTGCGCACCACCGGCAGCGCGTAGAGCACGGCCGGCAGCGGCCGGAACGCCCGGTAGGCGTCGAACAGGGTCGGCCCGATGAGCCCGGAACCGGCGGCGATCTCGGTGACGCTGCGCTCGGCGCCGGTCGTCTCGATGCTGCCGGTCCCGCCGCCGTTGACGAACTCCAGCGGCGCCACCGCGCGCACCCGGGCGACCGCATCGGCGCGGCGTTCGGCGAGCTCGGCGGCGGACCGGCGCTGCATCCAGCGCAGCACGGACGCCAGCAGCGGCCGGCCGGGCGGGGCGTCGCCGAGTCCGGCGATCTGCCCTTCGTAGGCCATGATCCCGACCAGCCGGAACCCGTCGCGCCGCACGATCCGCTCGGCGAACCGGCGGGCCCGGGCCGGGGTGTGCACCGGCGACCGGCGGGGGCCGACGTGCGCGATCCCGCCGGGGATCGGGTGCCAGGCGGCGTCGAGTTCGAGGCAGACGCGCAGCGGTTCGCGGTGCGGCCCGACGACGTGGTCCACGTGGTCGAGGTGCTCCTCCGAGTCGACCAGGAGGGTGATCGCCGCGGCGGCGGCCGGGTCGGCGGCGAGCGCCCGCAGCGCAGCGCGGTCGGCGGTCGGGTACGCGACGAGGATGTCGTCGGAGGCGCCTTCCCGGTGCAGCCAGAGCGCTTCGGCCAGGCTGTAGGCCATCAGCCCTTCGAACCCGGGGGTGCCGAGGACCCGGCCGAGCAGGTCCCGGCAGCGCACGGACTTGGACGCGACCCGGATCGGGGTGCCGGCGGCGCGGCGGCGCAGGTCCGCGGCGTTGTGCCGGAACGCGTCGAGGTCGACGACGGCGAACGGCGGGTCGAGGTCGCGGGTAGCCCGGTCGAGCCTGGCGCGGTCGGCTTCCGGGTCGGGCTGCGGTGAGGTGTGGGCCACTCCGCCACGGTAGGCGGCCGGGGGTTGTTATGTGAATCTCATTCACTTAATTTCTTCGGCACCGCCGCCGCACCGGCCTCGAGCAGCAGCACCGCCCGGGCCACCAGGAGGTCTGCCGCAATGCCTCGACCAGGTTGGACGAACTGGGCCCGCACCGTCAGCCGCGCACCCGGCGGCACCGCCCGGCCCCGCGACGTCGCCGAAGCCGCCGTCCTGCTGCGCACCGCCGCCCGCGGCGGCCGCACCGTGCGCCCCCTCGGCAGCGGGCACTCGTTCACCGGCGTCGGCGCCCCCGACGACGGCGCGCTCGCCCTGGACCTCGCGCACTGGAGCGGCATCGAGCGCGTCGACCCACCGCACGTGACGGTCCGCGCGGGCACGCCGCTGCACCGGCTCAACCACGAGCTCGGCGAGCTCGGGCTCGCACTGCCCAACCTGGGCGACATCGACCGGCAGACCGTGGCGGGCGCGATCTCCACCGGCACGCACGGCACCGGATCGGCGCTCGGCGGGCTCGCCACCCAGGTCACCGGGCTGGAGCTGCTGCTCGCCGACGGGCGGACGGTGCGCTGCTCGGCGACCGAGCACCCCGACCTGTTCGCCGCCGCCCGGATCGGCCTCGGCGCGCTCGGCGTCCTCACCAGCGTCACGCTGCGCTGCGTCCCCGCGTTCCACCTGGTCGCCGACGAACGGCCGGAACCGCTGGACGAGGTGCTGGAGCGCTTCGAGCCGCTCGCCGCGGACAACGACCACTTCGAGTTCTACTGGTTCCCGCACAGCAGCCGGACGCTGGTCAAGCGCAACAACCGGCTGCCGGCCGGGGCCGCACCGCGGCCGCTGGGCAGGCTCCGCGACTTCGTCGAGTACGAAGTGGTGGAGAACCGGGCGTTCGGCGCGCTCTGCCACCTCGGCCGGTTGCAGCCCCGGCTGGTGCGCCCGCTCAACCGGTTCTGCGCGGCGACCTGGTCCGCCCGGCACTACAGCGACCACGCGCACCGGGTGTTCGTGACGAAGCGGCGGGTGCGGTTCCTGGAGTCCGAGTACGCGGTACCGCGTGCCGCGCTGCCCGACGTCCTCGGCGAACTGCGGGCCGCGGCCGCCCGGCTCGCCGAACCGGTGATGTTCCCGGTCGAAGTGCGGGTCGCCGCGGCCGACGACATCTGGCTGTCCACGGCGCACCGGCGGCCGAGCGCCTACATCGCGGTGCACCAGTTCACCGGCATGCCGCACCGCGAGTGGTTCGAGGCGTTCTGGTCGATCGCGGACGCGGCGGGCGGGCGCCCGCACTGGGGGAAGATGCACCGGCTCACCGCCGACGACCTGCGGGAGCGCTACCCGCGCTTCGACGACTTCCGGGCGTTGCGGGCCGAGCTGGATCCGGGCGGGCTGTTCCGCAACCGGTACCTGGACCGGGTGCTGGGCTGAACGGGCTCCCCGCGATCTCCCGGCACGCGTCGGCGGGCGACGACCGGCGGAGATCGCGGGAAGCCGCCCGGTCAGGCGACGGCGGCGCGCACCGCGTCGACGACCGGCACGTCCCCGTTGATCAGCGTGAGGACGCGGCCGGTCGACTTCGGCTCGTCCAGCAGGGCCACCAGCACGGCGGCCACGTCCGCGCGGGTGATGTCGTCCCGGCGGGTCCGCTCCGCGAGCTCGACCCGGCCGGTCGGCGCGTCGTCGGTGAGCGAGCCCGGGCGCAGGATCGTCCAGTCCAGGTCGCGCGCCCGCAGGTCCTGCTCGGCGGCGAGCTTCGCGTCCAGGTAGGCGCTGAACACCTCGCCCACGTCCGCGGGCTTCGGCTGGTCCACGTTGATCGCGCTCACCTGCAGGAAGCGCCGCACGCCCGCTTGCTGCGCGGCCTCGGCCAGCAGCACCGAACCGGCGCGGTCCACGGTGTCCTTGCGCTCGATGCCGCTGCCCGGCCCGGCTCCCGCGGCGAACACGACCCCGTCCGCACCGGTCAGCTGCGCGGCGAGGGTGGCCGCGTCGGTGGACTCCAGGTCGAGCACCACCGGTTCCGCCCCGTCGGCGCGCAGGTCGTCGGCGTGCGCCGGGTCGCGGATCAACCCGACCGCCGTGTCACCCCGCTCGGCGAGCAGCCGCCCGAAGTGGCGGGCGATCTTCCCATGTCCTCCGGCTACCACGATTCGCATGCCCCCACCCTAGGTCCGGGCGCGCGGCCACCGCGCGCTCCGGACCGGGCGTCAGCTGCGGGACGGAGCCGGGGCCTCCGCGGCGAGCAGCTGCTGGTAGACGACCTCGTTGACCCAACGGGACACGGCGGTGTGCTCGATCGGCGGGGCGTCCGCGAAGGAGCGGCCCGGCAGTTCGACCTGCACGTCGTCGGCCTCCGCGCTGAGCACGGCCACGCCGAACTGCCGCGCCCGGATCAGGCAGGTGGACATGAAGTCCTGCGCCAGCGTCACGCTCTTCGGCACGATGATCGCGGTGCTGGTGAACCGGGCGAACGGCACGGCCGCGGTGAGCGCGGTGCGCCAGTGCCTCGCCGGCGCGAGCATCCCGACCAGGTGCGCGCTCGGCGGCGGCACCCGGCCGTCCATCTCCGGCCACACCCAGGTCGCTATCTCCGCGCGGTCCAGCACCGGCTCGCTGCCGAAGCACAGCCGTTCGGCGTGCGCGTCGGGGACGAGCTCGGCGACCGGCACCACGTGCCTGCCGAGCATCTTCACCGGCGGCAGCACCGTGCCCGACCAGGCGAGGGCGTCGGCCGCCAGCGAGGTCAGCCTGCCGATGGAGGCCGGTAAATCGAGCGGAGATCGTGCGTGGGTAGAGCTGATCCGGACCTCGTTGTCGACCGTGGCACGTCCCGGCATTCCGGTCACGGCTCCCCGCCTCCCTCGATGCACTGGCTGCAACAAAAAGTGCTCACTCGCCCGGCACTCGTTCTTCCCAGGCAGTTCGACTAAAACAGGTCGAGGGCGATTCCTCTGCGCTGACGCGGTGCTCCTGCGACCGGCGGCGGCGAGCGGTCGGTGACCGGTCGGTGAGCGGTTCAGCGACTTCAGTCCGGCGGTGCGGCCAATCAGGTGACGCTCGGAAGGGGATGATTCCGCGATCCGCGAACGCGGCTCAACCAGCGTCGGAACGGGCCGGATCGTGCTCGGCCAGTCGTTTCCCGATCGCCTCCGCCGCGGGGAGCAACGGCTTGACCAGCTTGGAATGTTCGGTCCGGACACTGCGTGCGACCAAGCCGAGCGCGGCGACGACCGCGCCCCCGCCGCCCCGCACCGGAACCGCCACCGAGCAATTACCGAGCGTCATCTCCTCCGACGTTCGCGCGAACCCCCGACTGCGCACGGCCTGCAGCTCCCGCGCCAGCCTGCCGGGCTCGGTGATCGTGTAGGGCGTGTGCCTGGTCAACCCGCCCTCGCAGTACTCCTGCACCACCCGCGCGGGCGCGTGCGCGAGCAGCACCCGGCCCACGCCGGTCGGGTGCAGCGGCAGCCGGCCGCCGGCGCGCGAGATGATCGGGACGGAACGGGGCGCGGCCAGCTTCTCCACGTAGAGGGCCTCCCACCGGTCGCGCACCGCCAGGTGGACGTTCTCCCCGGTCAGCTCGCACAGCTCCTGCATCAGCGGCAGCGCCGCCGCTCGCAGCGCGGTGTGCACCGGGGCCAGCAGGCCGATCTCCCACAGCCGCAGCCCGATCTCATAGCACCCGTCCGCGGCGCGCTGCACCGCGCCCCAGGACTCCAGCTCGCCGACGAGCCGGTGCGCCGTGGCCAGCGGGATCCCGGCACGACGGGCGATCGCGGTCAGCGTGAGCCTGGTGTGCTCGATGTCGAACGCGGTGAGCACGCTCAACGCGCGCCCCGTCACCGAACGCCCCGCGTCCCGGCTGTTGCCCGCCATCCCGTCCTCCCGGCCGGCTCCTCGTCACGCTTCCAGCCCAGCACAGTCCCGCTCGGCAGCCAAGGGCCGTTCGCCGAGCCCGGTGGCCGGGCGGCCGAAGAGGTCGAACGCCGGCCTCGGACGTGCGGTCACCGCTCCCCCGCGGCCGGGCGGCGGACGCGTCCGCTCCCCGCCGCCCCGGGCGGGTGCGGTCACCAACCGAGACCGGTCGGTTCACTCCACCGATATCTACTGATCGCACACCATCGCGGTTAGCGTTCACCGGACCGCCAGGCTCGGGGAGGCGCGATGCGGGAAACGGTGTACTGGCTGGTCGGGCCGGGTGCGAAGGTGCGGCACGCGGTGGAGTTCGCACCGGGCGCGTTCCCCGGTGGCCAGCTGCTGCCCACCGTCTGCAACCGCTGGATCAAGGTGCCCTTCGCCGGCCGGGACGCGGCCGTGGACGCGATCACCGCGCGCTGCCCCGATTGCACCGACACCGTCCGCCCGCACCAGCCCTGCGAAGTCACCTGGAACGCCTGAGCACCTGCACCGGACCCGGTCCGGGAAGCGCTCCGATCGGCGGGCAGGGCTTGATCACTCCGGCAAGGCCAGATCACTCCGGCAGGGCTTGATTACTCCGTCAGGGCCTGATTACTCCGTCAGGGCCTGATGTCGACCGCGTCCTTGCCCGTAGTACCGAATCGGTGAATGCTGGTCGGCAGCGGAATCCACTGGGGGCAGTCGATTCCAGCCGTCGATCGAATCCGACGAAGCCGAATCGGAACGATGCGAATCGGAATCCGATTCCTCTTACCACCGAGCGACGCAGCCACCGAGCGACGCAGCCACACTGGGGGAACATGTGTCCACTGGAACGACGGATGACGCCCACGAACACCTCGACACCGCACTCCTGATCCCGGCAGCATCCCGGACGAGGACTGGGAAAAACGCGCTCTCGCGGAATTCGAGCAGCGAATGCTGGATGCCGGAGAACCGTTCCCGTGCATCTTCGGCGTGGACGCGGTGCGCCGCGGCACGCTGCGCTACGCGTTCGTGCGCCGCGGGCGGCACCGCGCCTCGGACCTGGTGGCCGCACTGCGCGAGTACGCGGACGGCTGCGCCGGACTGGGACGCCGCACCTCGCTGGTCACCTTCTTCGAGCACGATGCCGAGATCCGCGGCCTCCCCGCGCACTGGGCGGAGTTCTGGCGACTGCTCCGCACCGTCCGCGACGCCGACGAACAGCCCTGGCCCGCCGGTATCGACCAGGACACCGAGAGCCCCACGTGGGAATTCTCCTGCTTCGGGAAATCGTTCTTCGTGGTCGCGAACACCCCGGCGCACGAATTGCGGAGAAGTCGACACCTCGGCCACTTCGCGATCACCTTCCAGCCGCGCTTCGTGTTCGACGGGCTGTCCGCGGACACGACCGCGGGGAGGAATGCGCGGAGCATCATCCGGGAGCGGCTCGACAGGTACGACCGAGTCGCACCGCATTCCGGGCTCGGTGATTTCGGGGAGCCGGGAAACCGGGAGTGGATCCAGTACTTCCTGCCCGATACCGACCGAGGAATCCCAGCGGAGCAGCGGTGCCCGCTGTCCGCGCGAACGGAAGGAACCACCATGACCGGTCCGGCGATCATCGACTCCGAGGCGCTCCCGTTGCCCGGTGAGCTGGAATCACTGCTGCCCGACCAAGGTGCCGTCGAGCTCCAGCACGACGGGCCGGGGAAGACCTTCAGCTGGCACGAGCACAGCGTCGACGAGCGGTTGTACGTGATCCGGGGCGAGCTCACCCTGTTCTGGCACGACCCCGCGACCGGCTACCACGAGCGGCGCTGCTCACCCGGCGCGGTGATCGCGCTGCCCGCGGGAACCGTGCACGGGTCGACCGCAGGTCCCGGCGGCGCCTACTACGTGATCCGCCCGATGGGCCCGAACCCGGAAACCCGGTTCCTCCCCGAGCAGGACTGGCCGCACCCGCTGCCCGGTGAGGAGGGCAGCTGACGCAGCCGGCCGCCCGGTGCGCCCCGCCTGCGGCCGGGCCGGTCACGTCCATCGGCCGCGGACCAGTCCCACGCCCGCACCCGCGGCGAACAGCGCCATCGGGTAGCCGATGGTGATCAGGTCGAACCCGACCAGCGCCACGACGAGCAGGCACACCGCGAGGACGATCCCGAACGCCCTGGCGGCCGCACCGTCCGCGACCTTCCCGTACACCGCCGCGCACAACACGTAGAGCAGGAAGAAGTTCTGCCCCGCGACCTCGAACATGCCGGTGACCGTGATCAGGCCGGTGGCCGAGCACAGCACCACCAGCAGGAACAGGCCGACCGTGGCGAGGACCGCCCGCCGCGGCACTCCGCCGACCCGGCTCACCGCCGCCAGCGAGCGGGGCAGCAACCCCTCGTCCGCGCTCGAGTAGACGAGCCGGGAAGCGCCCCACACCGCGCCGACCAAGTTGGCGGCGAGGATCAGCACCCCCAGCACGGAGACCAGCGTGGCCGCGGTCGGGGAGAACGCCGTCTCCACCAGTTCGGCCAGGGGTGCGGTCTCGACCCGCGGCGAGGAGGGGTCCAGCACCGCCTGCACACCGGCCGCGAGCAGCAAGTACACCCCGATCACGATCAGGAAGCTCAGCGCCACCACGCGCGGGAAGTCCCGGCGCGGATCGCGGTACTCACCCGTGGTGAACGCGATCATCTCCCAGCCGGTGAAGCCGAAGAAGACGATGCCGACCACGGTGAAGGCGTGTCCCCAGCCCTCCGGCCCGAAGTCCGGCGGGCTGAACTGCGCGCCCGGCGCGAACAGCCCCAGCGCGCCTACCGCCAGCAACGCGGCGGTCAGGACTGCTGCCAGCACGGTCTGCACCCGCGCGGACAGCGCCGTGCCCGCCGTGAGCATCGCCGCGACCGGCAGGAGCAGCACCACCGCCCCGATCCACGCCTGCGACGCCGGCCAGTTCAGCGCCGCCGCCAGGTACCCGCCACCGCTGAGCGCGATCGCCGGGATCCCGAGGCCGAAGGTGCCGATCAGCACGACCTCCACGCCCGCCGCGCTGATCCGGCCGAAGCCGGCCCCGGCGAAGCCGGCGATGCCGCCCGCGGACGGGAACCCCGCCCCCAGCCTGGCGAACACGAAGATCAGCGGGAGGGTGATCACCGCCGCGAGCACCCAGCCCAGCAGTGCGTCGTTCCCGGCCTCGCGCAACGCCGCACCGGGCAGCACCAGCGCGCCGCCACCGATCACCGTGGTGACCGCGAGGGCCGTGGCGGGGACCACCGTGAGGTGGCGGCGCAGCCCGGCCGGCGGGCTTTCGGTGGAGTTCGCACCTGTCGTGTCGCGCACTGTGAGGAACCTCGCTTCCACCCGGATCCGATCGACTCCAGCTTGCTGGCGACGGACAGATGAGAAAAGCGAATTGTTCTAAGCTCGACCAAGTAGCACTTCTCATCTATTCGTGAGGGCCCGCGTGAACCTCGAACGCCTGCGGCTGCTGCACGCGGTCGCCACCGAAGGATCGGTCGCCAGGGCCGCCGCCACGCTCGTCGTCACCCCGTCGGCCGCGTCGCAGCAGCTGGCGAAGCTCGAGAAGGAGACCGGTCAGCGGCTGCTGGCGCGGGACGGGCGCGGGGTGCGCCTCACCGACGCCGGTCACCGGCTGGTGGACCACGCCAAGCGGATCCTCGCCCTGGTCGAAGAAGCCAGGGCTGATCTCGAAGAACACCGCGGCCGGGTTTACGGCACGCTCGCCGTGGCCTCCTTCGCCACCGCCGCCAGGGGCCTGCTCCCCGAAGTCATGGCCCGGATGGCGGCACGCCACCCCGAGCTGTGCGTCGAACTGCGCGAGCAGGACCCGGGCGAGTCGATCCCGGCGGTGGCCCGCGGTGCCGTCGACGTCGCCCTGGTGCAGGACTGGGCGACGGAGCCGCTGGTCGTGCCGGACGGCTTGGCGACGACCGCGCTGTTCGACGACCAGGTGGACGTGGCGCTGCCCGCCGAGCATCCTTCGGCCGGGCGCGAGCAGATCGATCTCGACGAGGTCGCGGGCCAGCGGTGGATCAGCTGGCCGTCCGGTTCGATCTGCCACGCCTGGCTGCTGCACACGCTGCGCAGCCGGGGCGTCGAACCGCTGATCGCGCACACCGTGGCGGAGCACTCCACGCAACTGGCGCTGGTCGCCGCCGGCCAGGGCATCGGGATCATCCCCCGTCTCGGCCGCGGCCGGCTGCCCGACGGAGTGCGGGTGGTGCCCGTGCGTCCGGCGCTGTCCCGGCGGGTCCACGTGGTGTGGCGCACCGGCGCGGGCCGGCGTCCCGCGATCCGGGCCGTGCTGGACGTGCTCACCACCACTCCCCCGGGCTGAACGGGGTCCGGAACGACGAAAGGCCCCCGGTTGAACCGGGGGCCTTTCGCTGGTGGGCGAGGAGGGAGTTGAACCCTCACGTCCTTACGGACACACGGACCTGAACCGTGCGCGTCTGCCATTCCGCCACTCGCCCGTGGCTTGGTCGAAGCTTATCCTGCCCGCTTCGGGCCGTCTGCACCGGGGTCCGTTCCACCTGACTGGTGTTCCGCGCCCCCGTCGTGCTGGCTGGGAAAGATTAGCACCCCGCCGGAGGTGACTTTCAGCGGGGGTGGCACGAGTTGGGAACTGGTCGGTGTCCCGCCCCGTTGACCCAGATACGATGGGTGCCGGAGTCGTACGCGTGGAGGGGATTGTCGTGGGCCTCGTGCAGCGCTTCGAGCGCAAGCTCGAAGGCATGGTCGGCAATGGCTTCGCGCGCGTGTTCGGCGGGAAGGTGGTCCCGCAAGAGGTCGCGCAGGACCTGCAGCGTGAGGCTGAGGTCCAGCTGCGGGAGCTCGCGGGGGGCCGCCTGCTGGCGTGCAACCACTACGTGGTGCTCCTCAGCCCGTCCGACCACGAACGGCTCACCGGTGATGAGGCCCGGGTGACCGACCTCCTCACCGACTGCGTTCAGGAGCACCTCACCGAGCAGGGGTGGGACACATATGGTGACGTCGTAGTCTCCCTGGAGCGCTCTGAGACGCTGCACACGGGACAGTTTCGTATCAAGTCGTCAGTCGACCCCGACATCAATCGGCGGACGGCAAACCCTCGTACCGCAGGAGACCGACCCATGAGCCAGCCACCCGGCCACTACCCCCAGGGAGATCCGTACGGCCAGCAGCAGGGGCAGTACGGCTACGACCAGGGCTACGGCCAAGGTCAATACGGGCAGGACCCCAACTACGGCTACGGCCAGCAGCCCGGTTACGACCAGGGCTACGGCCAGCAGCAGCAGCCTGGCTACGGCCAGCAGCCGCCGCAGCCGGGTTACGACCAGGGCTACGGACAGCAGCCGGGTTACGGGCAGCAGCCCGGCTACGACCAGGGCTACGGGCAGCAGCCCGGTTACGACCAGGGCTACGGCCAGCCCCAGCCGGGGTACGGCCAGCCCCCGCAGCCGGGTGGCGGTTACCCGCCGAGCACCCCGGGCGGTTTCCCGCAGCAGCCCGGCTACGACCAGGGCTACGGCCAGCCGCAGGGCTACGACCCCGGTTACGGGCAGCAGCCCGGTTACGACCAGGGCCAGGGTTACGGCCAGCAGCAGCCCGGTTTCGACCAGGGCTATGCTCAGCCGCCGCAGCCGGGTTTCGACCAGGGCTACGGACAGCCCGGTGGGGCCTACCCGCCGAGCGCTCCGGGTGGCTACCCGGAGGCGCGCCAGCAGACGGCGATGCTGCAGCTCGACGACGGTTCCAACCGCTCGTACACGCTGCAGCACGGCTCGAACGTGATCGGTCGCGGTCAGGAAGGCCAGTTCCGGCTCCCTGACACCGGTGTGTCCCGCAAGCACATCGAGATCACCTGGGACGGCATGTCCGCGATGCTGGCGGATCTCGGTTCGACCAACGGCACCACGGTCAACGGCACCCCGGTGCAGACTTGGCAGCTGGCGGACGGGGACGTGATCCGCGTCGGCCACTCCTCGTTGGTGTTCCGCAGCCAGGGCTGACCCGTCGGTCCCGGCTCACAAGACGGAGTAGGAGCGTTCACAACAAGTGCCAGAGCTGGTGATTCAGCTGACCAGAGCAGGGTTCCTAGCCCTGCTCTGGTTGTTCGTGCTGGCCGCGCTTCGCGTGGTTCGCTCCGATCTGTATTCCGCCTCCGGCATGCGGGTGTCGATGCCGGGGGCGGGCAAGACGTCGAGCAAGCAGGCCCGCGGCAAGAGCAAGGCGCCACGGCAGATGGTCGTGACGCACGGTCCCCTCGCGGGCACCCGCATCTCGCTCGAAGGTCGGCCGATCATGATCGGCCGGGCCGACGACTCCACGTTGGTGCTGGACGACGACTTCGCGTCGACCCGGCATGCTCGGTTGTCGCTCCGCGGCACCGACTGGTACGTGGAGGATCTAGGCTCCACTAACGGCACATACCTCGATCGGGCGAAGGTCACGGGAGCCACGAAGGTCCCGCTCGGCGTTCCGATCAAAATCGGCAAGACGGTGATCGAGCTGCGCTCATGACCCTCGTCCTTCACTACGCTGCCCGCAGCGACCGCGGCCTGGTGCGCTCGAACAACCAGGACTCGGTCTACGCCGGCCCACGACTTCTCGCCCTCGCGGACGGCATGGGAGGCCATGCCGCCGGTGAGGTCGCCAGCAAGGTCGTCATCGCGGCCCTAGCGCCGCTCGACGACGACGAACCCGGTGACGACCTGCTCGGACACCTCCGCCAAGCGGTGCTGTCCGGCAACGGTGCGATCTCCGAGCTCGTCTCCCAGGACCCCGACCTCGACGGCATGGGGACCACGCTGACCGCGGTGCTGTTCGCGGGAAGCAAGCTGGGGCTGGTGCACATCGGCGACTCCCGCGCCTACATGGTGCGCGACGGCGAGCTATCCCAGATAACCCACGACGACACCTTCGTCCAGTCGCTGATCGACGAGGGCCGGATCACCGAGGAGGAGGCCGCCAACCATCCGCAGCGCTCGTTGCTGCTGAAGGCGTTGACCGGCCACGAGGTCGAGCCCAGCCTCGCCGTGCGCGAGGCCCGGGCGGGCGACCGCTACCTGCTCTGCTCCGACGGCCTCACCGGTCCGGTCAGCGAGGAGACGATGGCCGACGCCCTGCGGATCCCCGATCCGCAGGCCTGCGCCGACCGCATGATCGAGATGGCGTTGCGCGGCGGTGGCCCCGACAACGTCACCGTGATCATCGCGGACGTCGTGGACGTCGAATTCGGCGAGGACGCCCCGATCGTCGGCGGCGCCGCGGGAAACGGAGAGGAGGATCCGCAGCCGGACTCTTCGGCGGCCCGCGCGAGCGCGGCCACCATGCCGAAGCCACAACCGCAGCGGTACGAAACAGCCCCCCCTCCTGACCAGGGCACGCACCGGCGAGGCTGGCTGCGTGCACTCTTCGTCGTAGCCGCCGCGATCGTCGTGCTCGTGGGAGCGGGCCTGGTCGGGCGATGGTGGCTGCTCCAGCAGTACTACATCGGCGTCAACGAGGCCGACGACGTGGTGATCTTCCAGGGCCTCCAGGGCAGCGTCCTCGGCGTGTCGCTGCGCTGGCAGGTCGAGGACTCCTGCCCGGAGGGCTCCGCACCGGACTGCCAGCCGATCGGCATCAACGATCTGCAGGAAGCCCGGCGCACCGACGTGCGCAGCGGCATCACCGACGTGGACGGGCTCGACTCCGCGCGCGACGCGATGCGGCGGCTGCGGATGACCGCGCTGCTGCCGCAGTGCGAGGAACCCGACCCGGCTCCCCCGGTGAACTCGCCCTCGACGCCGCCGGAACCACCCGCGCCCCCGGGGCAGACCACGGAGCCGGGCGAACCGTCCGCACCGGGTGCTCCCTCGTCGCCGACCGACACACCGCTGGCGTCGGCTGAGCAGACTCCCGGGGTCACCTGTCGGACGGTGAGCTGATGTCCCAGCCGGGCACGTCCGCCGAAAGCACCTCCGGCTCGAACACGGCCTCGTCGGGCGACACCCGGCGGGGCACCGAGCTGTTCCTGCTGGTGTGCAGCGCGGTGATCGTCACCTTCGCGCTGATGCTGGTCGAGATCAGCCAGGAGAACACGATCACGCGCCAGCTGTTCATCTACGGCGCCGCGTACCTCGCGCTGTTCGGTGGCGCGCACGTCGCGGTGCGCAAGTGGGCTCCGTACGCGGACCCGCTAATGCTGCCGCTGGTCGCGCTGCTCAACGGCCTCGGGCTGGTGATGATCCACCGGATCGACATCGCCAAGGAGACCGAGTACGCGGTGCGGCAGATCGCGTGGCTGACGCTGAGCCTCGTCCTGTTCGCGCTGGTGCTGGCCTTCATCAAGGACCACCGCGTACTGGCGAAGTACAGCTTCACCTGCGGTTTCGTCGGGCTCGTGCTGCTCGCGCTGCCCGGCCTGCTGCCGAGCGCCATCTCCGAGGTGAACGGCGCCAAGCTGTGGATCAAGTTCGGGCCGCTCGGGCAGGTTCAGCCGAGCGAGTTCGCCAAGATCCTCCTGATGATCTTCTTCGCGTCCTTCCTGGTGTCCAAGCGCGAGCTGTTCACCACCGCCGGCCGCAAGTTCCTCAACGTGGAGCTGCCGCGGCCGCGGGACCTGATGCCGATGCTGGTGGCCTGGGTCGCCGCGATCGGCATCGGCGTGCTGGAGAAGGACCTGGGCACGTCGCTGCTGTTCTTCGGCATCGTGCTGGTGATGCTCTACATCGCCACCGAGCGCGCCATCTGGGTCGTGCTGGGGCTCTCGCTGTTCGCCCTCGGCGCGGTCCTCGCCTGGCAGACCGTGACCCGCGTGCAGTCCCGGGTGAACGTGTGGCTGGACCCGCTTTACCACGACGACGGCTACCAGCTCAAGCAGGCGCTGTACGGCCTGGGCAGCGGTGGTATCGGTGGAACCGGCCTGGGCAACGGCAACCCGGAGATCGTGCCGTTCTCCAACAGCGACTTCATCATCACGTCGATGGGTGAAGAGCTCGGGTTGGTAGGCCTGATCGCGATCTTCCTGATGTACCTGCTGCTGATGATGCGCGGCTTGCGGAGCGCGCTCGCGGTGCGGGACTCGTTCGGCAAGCTGTTCGGCGGGGGCCTCTCGTTCACCGTCGCGCTGCAGCTGTTCGTGGTGGCGGGCGGTGTGACCGGGCTGATCCCGCTGACGGGTCTGACCGCGCCGTTCCTCGCCTACGGCGGCTCGTCGCTGCTGGCGAACTACATCCTGATCGCCATGCTGCTGCGCATCTCGGACGCGGCCCGCAGGCCGCAGACCCCGGCGAAGCCGAAGCCGCAGCAGGCCCCGATCGCCGAAGCACACACCGAATTGGTGGAACGTCCCCGATGAACAAGCCGCTCCGACGAGTCGCCCTGGCCATGATGGCCATGGTGCTGCTGCTGATGGCCAACGTGACCTACGTGCAGGTCATCCAGGCCGACGACCTGCGTCACGGGCCGGGCAACAGCCGCACCCAGCGGGCCGAGTACGCCAAGCAGCGCGGTCAGATCATCGCGGGCGGCCAGTCGCTGGCGAACTCGGTGGAGAGCGGCGACGAGCTGAAGTTCCAGCGCACGTACCCGAACGGGCCGCTGTACGCGCCCGTCACCGGGTTCGACTCGCCGACCTACGGTTCCAACGGGATCGAGCGGGCGATGGACTCCATCCTCAACGGGTCCGACGACAGCCTCGCGTTCAACCGGCTCTCCGACATGATCACCGGTCGGGCGCCCGCCGGCGGTGACGTGGAGCTGACCATCAACCCGGCGATGCAGAAGGTCGCCTACGACGAGCTGACCAGCAAGGGCTTCCAGGGTTCGGTGGTCGCGCTGAACCCGAAGACCGGCGAGATCCTCAGCATGGTCAACTCCCCGTCGTACGACCCGAGCCCGCTGGCCTCGCACGACAACAACGTCGCCGCCGAGCACTGGCAGGCGATGGAGAACGCGGACGGTTCGCCGATGAGCAACCGCTCCGTCTCCGAGATCTACCCGCCCGGTTCGACGTTCAAGCTGATCACCACGGCGGCCGCGCTGGACGACGGCTACCAGCCGAACTCGACGGTCACCGACGCGGCTTCGATCACGCTGCCGGGCACCAGCACCAAGCTGCCGAACTACGGCGGCAACACCTGCAAGGGCAACACGCTGACCGAGGCGCTGGCGCACTCCTGCAACACCGCGTTCGCCGAGATCGCGGGCAAGGTCGGCGCCGACAAGCTGCGCGAGACCGCGGCCAAGTTCGGCTTCAGCAACGACCTGCAGATCCCGATGACGGTCGCCAAGTCCGACCTCGGGCCGATGTCCGACGACGCCTCGCTGTACCAGAGCGGCATCGGCCAGCGCGACGTCCGCGTCACCCCGATGCAGAACGCGATGATGGCCGCGGCCATCGCCAACGGCGGCAAGCTGATGAAGCCGCAGCTGGTCAAGAGCACGCGGGCCCCCGACATGGAGGTCATCGACGAGCTCAAGCCGGAGCAGATGAGCCAGGCCGTCAGCTCCACCGTGGCCGACCAGATCCGCGCGATGATGCTCAAGTCGGAGCAGTACACCAAGGGCTCCGGCAAGATCTCCGGGATCGACATCGCCTCCAAGACCGGTACGGCCCAGCACGGCGACGCCGCCGACAAGCCGCACGGGTGGTACGTGGCGTTCGCCCCGGCCGAGGACCCGAAGATCGCGGTGGCGGTGATCGTCGAGAACGGCGGCGACGAGGGCGCGGAGGCCACCGGTGGCTCGCTCGCGGCCCCCATCGGCCGCGAGGTGATCCGGGCGGGCCTCCAGGGAGGTGGCTGATCCCGTGCTGACCTCCGGCCAGTTGCTCGCCGACCGGTACCGGCTGGGTCGGCGCATCGCCGTGGGCGGAATGGGCGAGGTGTGGGAGGCCGTCGACGTCCGGTTGGACCGGACCGTCGCGGTGAAGGTGCTCAAACCGGAGCTGTGCGGAGACGCCGAGTTCCTGCACCGCTTCCGCACCGAAGCCCGCACCACCGCCTCGCTGAACCACCCCGGCATCGCCGCCGTGCACGACTACGGCGAGACCGCCGCCATCCCGGACGGGCCGGAGGACACCGCCTACCTGGTGATGGAACTCGTCGAAGGGGAACCGCTGGCGGCCGTGCTGGCCCGCGAGGGCCGGATCGCCGTCGAGCACACCCTGGACATGCTGGAGCAGGCGGGCAACGCGCTGCAGGCCGCGCACGAACGCGGCCTGGTGCACCGCGACGTCAAGCCCGGCAACATCCTGATCACCCCGACCGGCACGGTGAAGCTCACCGACTTCGGCATCGCCAAGGCCGCCGACGCGGCGCCGGTGACCCGTTCCGGGATGGTGATGGGCACCGCGCACTACATCGCGCCCGAGCAGGCGCTGGGCAGCGAGGCGAGCCCGTCCAGCGACGTGTATTCGCTGGCCGTGGTGGGTTACGAATGTCTCAAGGGGCACCGGCCGTTCCTGTCCGACAACGCGGTTACCGTCGCGATGATGCACATCCGTGAAGTGGCCCCGCCGCTTCCGCCGGACGTGCCGCCGGGCGCTCGCGCGTTGATCGAGGCGACGCTGGTGAAGGATCCGCGCAGGCGCTACGGCGCAGGCGGTGAGTTCGCGAAGGCGGTCGCCGCGGTCCGCGCCGGATTACCGCTGCCGACACCTGCCGCGATGGTCGTCCATCAGCAGGCACCGAGGAATGTGGGGGCACCCGCGGGCGGCGTGCCCCCGCTGCATGTCGGGCAGCCGTCGCCGCAGCAGCCACCGATGGGCGGCACCTACCCGCCCGGCATCATCCCGCCGCAGGGCCGGATGCCCGCGGCGCCGCAGCTGCCGCACCAGTCCGGGCCGCCGACCTCCGGGATCCCGGTGGCCGCGCCGTACCCGCAGGCGCAGTCGCAGCCGAAGCAGGCCCGCGCCGGGTTGTGGATCGTGCTGGCGCTCGCCGGCCTGGTGCTGCTGGTGCTGCTCGGATTCGGCCTCTGGTACCTGCTGCCCGCGTCCGGTGGTCCGGCGGCGCTGCTGGTCGCCGGTGCGCCGCGGCTGCGCGCGCGGGACGACCGGCGACGCCCGGGTCGTCCGATGGGAGTACCGGAATCCGCCGCGGGCGGCTCTGCGACCATGGGGGTCACTCGCGTGGACCCGCAGCGGTGGGCCGGGAAGCGGACGCTTCTAGATTCTTCGGACCAGATCCGACAGACTGCGCTACGGAAAACCGGTCCGGAACGCGCGCGCCACCACGGCGCCGCGCTCCGGCGGCCGGAACGGCGTCGGTCCCACCGCTGCCGGGTCGGTCTCGGCAACGGCTGGATCGGTGCCGAGACGCGTGCCGCAGCGGTCGGGTTCGCATTCGACGGTTCCGGCACACCGAAGTCGGGTACACACCGCGCGGTTCATCGCCACCGGACGGCGGCGATCTGCAGTGCGCAGCGGGTCGGCATGATGGGACGATCATTGACAAAGATCGGGACGACGCATCGATGAGCTCACCGCGACTTCTCAACAACCGCTACGAAATCGGGGACACGCTCGGTTACGGCGGTATGTCGGAGGTCCACCGCGGCCGGGACATCCGGCTGGGGCGGGACGTGGCGGTCAAGGTACTGCGTGCCGACCTGGCCCGGGACCCCACGTTCCAACTCCGGTTCCGCCGCGAGGCGCAGAACGCCGCCGCGTTGAACCACCCGGCGATCGTCGCCGTCTACGACACCGGTGAGACGGACACCGAAGAGGACCAGCTCCCGTACATCGTCATGGAGTACGTGGACGGCCGGACGCTGCGCGACATCGTCAAGTCCGAGGGTCCGCTGCCGCCGCGCCGTGCGATGGAGGTCATGGCGGACGCGTCGGCGGCGCTGGACTTCAGCCACCGGCACGGGATCGTGCACCGCGACGTGAAGCCGGCCAACATCATGATCACCCGCTCCGGCGCGGTGAAGGTGATGGACTTCGGCATCGCCCGGGCGCTGGCCGACGGCCAGGCCGCGGTCACCCAGACCGCCGCGGTGATCGGGACCGCCCAGTACCTGTCGCCGGAGCAGGCGCGCGGCGAGTCCGTCGACGCCCGCTCCGACGTGTACGCCGCGGGCTGCGTGCTGTTCGAGCTGCTGACCTCGGAGCCGCCGTTCACCGGTGACTCCCCCGTCGCGGTCGCCTACCAGCACGTGCGGGAGGACCCGCGCAAGCCGTCCGACGTGAACCCGACGGTGCCCGCCTCGCTGGACGCGGTGGTGCTCAAGGCGCTCAGCAAGAACCCGGCGAACCGGTACCAGTCGGCCGCGGAGATGCGCGCCGACCTGGTGCGGGTGCTGTCCGGCCAGCGCCCCAAGGCTCCGATGATCATGTCGGAGGAGGACCGCACCTCGATGATGGCGCCGCCCGCGGCGACCGAGGTGTTCAGCCCCGGCAGGCACCGCTCCGCGGAGCGCCACACCGGCTCCACGGCGACCGTGGCCGCCGCCGACTACGACGACGGCAAGCGCCGCCGGAACTGGTTGATCGCACTGGTCACGCTGGCCTGCGTCGGCGTGTTCATCCTGGTGGCGTGGCTGGCGACGACGTTCTTCGCGCAATCCGACGAACCGCGCAAGGAAGCCGTCCCGCCGCTGGAAGGCATGACGATGAGCGCGGCCCGCTCGCAGCTCAACGCCGGCAACTGGCTGTTCGACGTCAGCCCGCAGAAGTGCGAGTCCACCGCCGAGCAGCTCGGCACCGTGGTCAAGGTGACCCCGGCGGCCGGCACCCAGGTGGTGAAGAAGGAGCAGCGGCTCCAGCTCTGCGAGGGCGGCGGACCCGCGATCGTCAGCGTCCCCGACCTGTACGGCAAGGAGAAGAGCGAGGCCTCCACGCTGCTGCGCGACCAGGGCCTGGTGCTGGGCCTGGACGACGACGAGGTCGAGGTCGAGGACTCCAACCTGGTCGGCAAGATCGTCGACTGGGAGAGCAAGGACGGCTCCGTCGCCCGCGGCACCACCATCAACGTGACCGTCGGCAAGGAGGTCGCGAAGACGCAGGTCCCGGACGTGCGCACGCTCTCCTACGAGCAGGCGAAGGCCACCCTGGAACCGGCGGGCTTCAAGATCCAGCGCGAGGAGCGGGACTCCGACCAGGACGCGGGCACGGTGATCGACCAGAACCCGTCGCCGGGCACCAGCGTCAAGAAGGGTTCCGAGATCACGCTGGTCGTGTCCAACGGCGCCCAGCTCACGATGCCGCCGCTGACCGGCAAGTCCAAGGACGAGGCGGAGCAGGCCCTCAAGGCGATGGGCTGGAACGGCAGCATCAAGGAGGAAGAGGTCGAGACCGACGACCTGAGCAAGGACGACCAGGTCATCGGCAGCTCGCCCGGCTCCGGCCAGAAGATCGGCAAGAACCAGACGGTGACCTTGCAGATCGGCAAGTACGACGCCAACCCGAGCACCAGCAACCCGCCGACCTCCGACGGGTTCTTCCCCGGATTCGGTTGAAGGGGCCCTCGGGACTGAGGCACCGGTGCCCGGAGGCACGGTTCGCGCGCTCGCGCGGGCCGCGGCCTCCGGGCACCGCTACGTTCCGGGCGGTTTCACGTGGAACGGTCGTCCACGCAGGTCAGCGCACTCCGAACGATCAAGAACGCTGCGCGGCGGCGGCGAGCGAGCGCATTCCGCGCTCCAGCTCGTCCACCAGTTCCGCCTGCGGCGGGTGCCCGGCGGCGGTCATCCAGTTCGCCAGCATCCGGTGCCCGCCGTCGGTGAGCACGGACTCGGGGTGGAACTGCACGCCTTCGACGGGCAACTCGCGGTGCCGCATGCCCATCACGATGCCGTCGGCGGTGCGCGCGGTGACCTCGAAGTCGTCCGGCACGCTCACCGCCCGCACGATCAGCGAGTGGTAGCGGGTCGCGACGAACGGCTGCGGCAGGCCGGCGAACACGCCCGCACCGGAGTGCTCGATCAGCGAGGTCTTGCCGTGCAGCAGCTCCGGCGCGCGTTCCACGACACCGCCCCAGGTGGCGCCGATCGCCTGGTGCCCGAGGCACACCCCGAACAGCGGGCGCCGGTCGCGGGCGCAGGTCCGGACGAGCTCCATCGACCGGCCGGCCCGGTCCGGCGTGCCAGGCCCGGGGCTGAGCAGGACGCCGTCGGACCAGGCCACGTCCTCGTCGGTCACGGCGTCGTTGCGCCGCACCGCGCAGTCCGCGCCGAGCTGGGCGAGGTACTGCACGAGGTTGTAGACGAAGCTGTCGTAGTTGTCGACGACGAGTACGCGCACCCCACCAGCCTACCGGCGAGGCATCACACGGTGGTGACGTCGTTGAACGGCAGCAGCGGCTCCAGCCACGGGAAGACCACGAACAGCAGCAACGCCACGACCGCGAGCACCAGCACGACCGCCTCGACGAGCTTCACCGGCAGCGGGCCCGGCAGGTGCCGCCAGATCCAGTGGTACATCAGGACTCCTCGAGCTCCGCGGGGCGCAGGTCCCGGTGCACCGGGTCCTTCGGGTACTGCTTGACCAGCACGCCGTGCACGATCAGCCGCTGCGCCGCGGACCACCGCGGGTGGCAGGTGGTGAGGGTGATCAACCGGGTCTGCTGCTCGCGCGGGAGCTCCTCGCGCGGGCGCCACGGCACCGGGTAGATCACTTCGCCCTGCTCCGGGCGGACGATCTCCTGCCCGACCAGGCCCTGGTACGGCCCCCCGATCGGCGCGACGCCCGCGCAGCGCGGGTCGGCCGCCGGGTCCCACCCCGCGACCTGGTCGCGCATCGGCAGCACCCGGTACACGTACCAGTCGGTCGCGGTCTCCACGACGATCGCGTCGCAGGCGGCCAGCCGGTCGAGGTCGCCGAACGGCGCGCCCTTGCCGATGCGGTGCCCGGCGATGGCCAGGTTGCCCTGCTCACCAGGCAGCGCCGTGCCGGTGTAGTGGCCGGGTCCCGCGGCGAGGGTCGTCGCGTCGGTGCCCTCCAGCACGGTGTAGCGGAAGTCGGGGCCGAGCGCCGGGATGTGCAGCTCGGCGAACCCCTCCCCCTCCGCGGCGGGCGCGGCGGAGGCCGCGGGGCGCTCCCACTCGGCGCGCAGCCGCTCGCTCGCCTCCGCCTGCCTGCGGGCGCTGGTCCAATCGGTGACGTACACGGCGTAGAAGACGAACAGCAGGAACACCAGACCGAGGGTGATCAACACCTCGCCGGTGATGCGGATGCCGCCGCGCAGCCGCTCACCTCGGCGATCCGGGGGCGGAGCGGTCACCACCTCAGACGATTCCAACGGTATCCCTCTCATCACGACCCGCCCCGCACCGCGCAGGGGTGTTCGGTCGGGCGCGCGATTACGTTAACGTGTGAGTGGACAACGAGACGCGTCGTGATCGGTTCCGCTGTTGTGGCCAGGCCCGCTCCGATACGTCGACCCGGGCCGTCCCGGCGCGGCGAACCGGTAGAGCGGCGGCCGTCGGACGGTCCCGGCGCGTTCACCGAACGCGAGCAGGGCTGCGGCCCGCACCACCTGGCGAGGACACCATGCCGAAGTCAAAGGTCCGCAAGAAGGACTCCGCTGCCACCCCGGTGGACCGCCGCACGCCGGTGAAGGCGAAGTCGGTCGGCCCGTCGCACCCGATCTACGTGGTCGTGATGCTCGGCGTGATGCTGATCGGCCTGCTCTGGCTGGTGGTGAACTACCTGGCCGGCGAGCAGATCCCGTTCATGACCGAGCTGGGGCCGTGGAACTTCGCGGTCGGGTTCGCGTTCATCATCGTCGGTCTGCTGATGACCATGCGGTGGCGCTGACGCGCTCCCCCGTCCGGGGCGGAGCGGTTCACGCGCACGTGCGGCCGAGTCGCCGAACCACACGCGTGTAACTCATCCCCAGTGTGGACAACTCCTGTGGACAACTCCGTTCGGCCCAGGTGCGGGACACTGGCGGGGTGGATGTGAACACCGTGCGCGAGTGGTCCGCTCCCCTGGGCCTGGTCACCTGCGGTTGGGCGCTGGCCGCCTGCAGCGCCGTGTGGTGGTGGCTCGCCGAGACGCCGTCCGACCGGTTGTTCGTCGGGCTGCTCGTCGTCGTGCTGGCCGTCGCCGCGGCCTGCGGCAGCCTGCTGCGCCCCCGGTTGCGCGCCGACCCGTCCGGGATCGCGCTGCGCGGCTTCACCGGGACCCGGCACCACCCGTGGGCGCAGGTGCGGGTCGAGGTGCGGTCACGGCAGCGCTTCGGGCTGAGCACGTCGACGCTGGAACTGGACACCGAGTCCGGTGAGCTCGTCGTCCTCGGGAAGCTGGACCTCGGCGAGGACCCGCAGGACGTGGCCGACGCCCTGGACGTGCTGCGCGGCTGACGTTCAGCCGCCGAAGCAGCGGTCGGCGATGCAGTGGATCGGGCCCATCGACAGGTCCCGCGTCACCACCACGACGACCAGCAGGAGCAGCAGTCCGCCGAGCGCCGCGGCCTGCACCGGCACCCGGCGCTCCCGCGGCGCGTACACCAGCGCCGCCGTCGCGGCCGCGCCCAGCGCCAACCCGCCGAGGTGCCCGAGCAGCGAGATGCCCGGGATGGAGATGCTCAGCACGATGTTCAGGGCGATCACGATGAGCACCGGCCGCAGGCTCACCTTCAGCCGCAGCGCCGCGATCGCGATCCCACCCATCAGCCCGTAGACCGCACCGGACGCACCGGCGACCGGCTGGTCCGCGGCGCCGAGCAGGAACACCAGCGCGCTGCCGCCGAGCAGCGACAGGAAGTAGACGGCGGTGAAGCGCAACCGCCCCAGCACCGTCTCCAGGTCCCGCCCGATGATCCACAGCGCCACCATGTTCATCAGCAGGTGGATCGGACCGATGTGCAGGAAACCGGAGCTCAGCAGGCGGATCCACTGCCCGCCCGCGACGCCCACCGGCCACAGCGAGAACTGGTAGAAGACCTCGGAGGCCGCGTTGTTCTGGATGCTGCCCGCCTGGAACGCCATCGCGGCGAACGCCAGCACGTTCAGCACGATCAGCACCGGCACCACGACGGGCTTCGCGTTGATCCGCGCCCCGGCGACGGTCACGGCCTCCCGGCCGCCGCGGGAGCTCTGCGCCAGGCAGTCCACGCAGTGGTAGCCGACGGAGGCCTCGCGGAGGCAGTCCGGGCAGGCCGGGCGCTCGCAGCGCGTGCAGCGCAGCCCGGTCGGCCGGTCCGGGTGGCGGGCGCACCCGGGCAGGGGCGCCGCTTCCTCCGGACCGGCCGGTTGACCGGGTGGAACGCTCATGTCACTCGCCGAGCTCCACGGAGACCTTCTCGATGACGATGTCGGTGAGCGGGCGGTCCTGCGCGCCGGTCGCGGTGTGCGCGATGGCGTCCACGACCTCGCGGGACTCCTGGTCGGCGACCTCGCCGAAGATGGTGTGCTTGTAGTTCAGGTGCGGCGTGCGCGCGACCGTGATGAAGAACTGCGAACCGTTCATGTTCGGCCGGCCCGGGTTGGCCATGCCCAGCACGTACGGCTTGTCGAACTGCAGCTCCGGGTGGAACTCGTCGACGAACTCGTACCCGGGGCCGCCACGGCCGGTGCCGGTCGGGTCCCCGGTCTGGATCATGAAGCCGTCGATGACCCGGTGGAAGATCACGCCGTCGTAGAACGGGCCGGAACGCTCACCGCGGGCGTTCGGGCTCGTGTACTCCTTGGTCCCTTCGGCGAGCCCCACGAAGTTGCCCACCGTTTTCGGCGCCTGGTTCGGGAAGAGGTTGATCCGGATGTCGCCCTGCGAGGTGTGCAGGGTCGCGGTCACGGTCTTCCCGACGAGCGATCCGTTGTCTTCAGCCACGCACCCATCCTGCCATCGGAAAGCGGGAACCACGTGCCTGGGTGCAGTATTGGTGGTGATCGTCGCGTGCCGGATACGGTTCGGCACGGCAGGACGACCGGTGAACGCCGGCCAAGGAGGCACACGATGGACGAGGTGGAGGCGATGGCCCGAACTGGTGAGAACGTGGGCAGGGCGGTCGGCACGGGGGTGCGCACCGCGCGCGAAGGTGCCGTCCGAGCGGGCAAGTACGGTCGCACGGCGACCAAGCAGGCGATCGCCCGCGCGGAACAGGAGCTGACCGAGCGGGGCCTGGCCCCGGAGCACCTGCCGGAGCTGCTCGCCCAGAAGGCCACCGGGCTCTCCCGCGATGACCTCGCCGAGCGCGGCCGCAAGGCCCGCAAGCAGTGGGAGAAGACCCGCAAGGACTGGGACAAGAAGACCGCCAAGTCGCGCAAACGGCTGGCGAAGAACGCCGAGCAAGCCCGCAAGGAGCTCGCGAAGAACGCCGACCAGGCGCGCAAGGAGCTTGCGGCCCGCATCGACCCGGCACCGAAGTCGCGCCGCAAGTGGCCGTGGGTGCTGCTGGTGCTGGCCGCGCTGGGCGGGGTGGCCGTGGTGGCGCTGTCGCGCCGCCCGGAGGAGCTGCCGATCGCCGAGGCCGAGGACTTCCCGACCCACGAGGACGGGCTCTCCCGCAATCCCGACGCGCGTCCCGACGCGGACCGCTGAGCACGTGCCGACGCGGCGGTGCCCTCCGGGGCGCCGCCGCGTTCACGGCTCCACGCACCACCCGTACGGGGTACTGTCGATCTAGTGACTCATGACGACACCCCCCGGTTGGACCTGCAGCACTCGACCTCCGTCGCCGCACCGCCGGAACGGATCTACCCGCTGATCAGCGACATCACCCGGTACGGCGAGTGGAGCCCGGAGAGCACCGGCGGTGAATGGCTGTCCGGCACGCCCGGTGAGGTCGGCTCCCGGTTCCGCGGGGACAACGGCAACGGCGAACGCACCTGGTCCAGCGAGTGCGAGGTGCTCGTCGCCGAGCAAGACCGCCGCTTCGCGTTCGGTGTGCTGCCCGGTTCGGAGCGGCCCGACAACTCCGTGTGGTCCTTCGAGATCGAGCCGGAGGGCTCGGGTTCCCGGCTCACCCAGCGGTACGTGATGCAGGCGCTGACCGCGCCGATCCAGGAGTTCCTCTCCCAGCAGGAGGACGGCGGCGCCCAGTTCGTCGAGACCCGCACCGCGCAGCTGAAGGATGCGCTGCGCCAGACCGTGGACGGCATCAAGAAGGCCGCTGAGCAGGGCTGAGCAGCACCGGTGGCGCCGTGCGGGAGCGGCGCCACCGCTCACCCGCGTCCCGGCGCCCGCACCAGGGCGATGCCGAGCGCTCCCAGCACCCCGACGGCCGCGTACGCGTAGAAGCCCCACGGGTACGCGATGCCCGCGGTGAGCAGCGCCCCACCGAGCAGCGGCCCGCAGATCGCGCCGATGCGTCCCACACCCGCGGACCAGCCGAGCCCGGTGGCCCTGGTCTCCGCCGGGTAGGCGCGGCCGATGAACGCGTACACCAGCACCTGCGCGCTGAACACGAAGCTGCCCGCGACGAAGACCGCCGCGTACACACCGGCCTCCGGCAACCGGATGCTGAGCGCGGCGAGGAACACCGCGGCCGCGAGGAACCAGCCGATCGTCACCGTCCTGATCCCGGCCCGGTCCGCCACGAACCCGGCGACGACGAGCCCGAACACCGCGCCCAGGTTCAGCGCGAGCAGCAGTCCCAGCGCCGCCCCCAGCGGATAACCGGCCACCCGCATGATCTCCGGCAGCCAGGTGTTGAGGCCGTACACCAGCAGCAGGCCCATGAACGAGGCCGCCCAGAACGCCAGCGTGCTGCGCGCGAACCCGCCGCGGAACAAGCCGGCGACGGTGTCCAGCCCACCGCGCACCCCGGCTCCCGCCGTCGCCGAACGCCGGAACGACTCCGACTCGGGCAGGTACCGCACCATCAGCGGGACCAGCACCAGCGCGGGCGCCGCGCCGAACAGGAACATCGACCGCCAGCCCAGCGCGGGCAGCACCAGGATGCCGAGCACGGCGGTGAGGATCGCGCCCACGTGGTACCCGGTCATGATCGTGGTGCTGGCGGCACCGTTGCGGCCGGGCCGCGCGTGCTCGGTGACCAGCGCGATCGCGGTCGGCACGCAGCCGCCGAGACCGAGCCCGGCGAGGAACCGCAGCACCCCGAACACCAGCAACGAGGGCGCCACCGCGCACAGCGCGGTGAGCAGCGAGAAGCCGGCGACGGACACCATCAGCGCGGTGCGGCGGCCGATCACGTCGGTGACGGTGCCGAAGCCCAGCGCCCCGATCGCCATCCCGAGCAGCCCGGCGGTGGACGCGAGCGAGGCCGTCGCCGGGGTGAGCCCCCACTGCCCCTGGTCGAGCAGCACCGGCAGCACGCTGCCCAGCACCACCAGGTCGAACCCGTCGAGCAGCACCGCGCTCCAGCACAGCGGCACCACCCACCCGGCGTGAGCGACACGTCCGGCGCCGGTTCCGGTAGCCACGCCAGGCCCCCTTCGACGGTTGATCAGGTAATCGACCTCACACCTGCTGCCGACGCATCGTGCCCGCCGGCTCACCCGCCACAACGCCGCCCCTTCCACTCACCGAAAACCCACTGCCTGGCCCTGTGGACCGAACCGCTCGGTCAACACCAGCGCCTGCCGAGGAAAACACGACCTCGCCCCGTTGCGGATCTGCGGGGAGTCACCCCTTCAGAAAAACGACGCTCGGGAAAGTCGAGACCCACAGGCAGAACCCGATTCATTCCTCCCTCCGAGTGGGGGCTGTGCTCGGTATTGATCATGCTGTCCTGATCGTGCGGTGACGCCGGAGGCGTTAATGCGAGTTCTCCCTTTGGTCGTGGTGTTCGCTGAGATATGGGGGGAGCGCCATGCCATGATCGGCGACGTACGACTTGCAGAGCTGAGGCGAACGCCGTCTGGTCGATGTCGGCGGAATATCGGCCAGTTCGTTGTCGTCGAGGCGCACTGGCTTGAGAGGGACCCGTGGAAATCCCACCGCAGCGATGCACTCGCGGTGGGCCCTGCGCACGTGGCCCGGCCGACCGCGACAAGGCTCGCCATGAGGACGGCGGTCCGCCTCCGCGAGGGATGTCCGCATGGCGCACGGCGAGCCCCAGCGCACCGACTACCGAATCTCCGGCCTGGATGACACCACCAGCCCGCGTGAGCTCGTGGAACTGGCCGAAAGCCGGTGACGAACTCGAACAGGGCCTCGGACCGCACCATCTCGGTGGCTGCGGGACGACGGGCCGGTACCGCCACATGAAGCTACGACCACAAGCTCCCGCGCCGGCCGGACCCGGTACGCAGTCCCGCGAGAACCGCGCACCCTGCTCACCGTCCGGACCGGCGTCTGCCGTCAACCTCGCCAACCCAACGAGCAAGGAGGCGCGATGCGTCGATGGGTGTCCGTTCTAGTTCTGTTACTGCTCGGCTTCGTCGTCGGGCCGGTGGCTTCCGCACCGATCGCATCGGCTTCGGCCGAAGCCGATGCGCTACGGGGTGATCTGGACAAGATCCTGGCCGATCCACGCCTGACCGATGCCCATGCGGGAGTGGTGGTGCGGGATCCGGAGACCGATGAGGTGCTCTACGACAAGCAGGCCGAGGCGCCGGTGACACCTGCCTCGAACGCGAAGCTGCTCACCTCGGCGGCGGCCCTGGAGGAACTGGGCCCGGACTACCGGTTCAACACCCAGGTGCAGGCCGCCGCGCCGCGAGACGGATCGGTGCTGCGCGGTGACCTGTACCTGCGCGGCACTGGTGATCCGACGATGCGGCCCGCCGATTACGACCGGCTGGCCGAACAGGTCGCGGCGTCCGGCGTGCGGACCGTGCAGGGCCGGTTGCTGACCGATGACACTTGGTTCGACAACGTGCGGCTGGGCACCGGCTGGGACCCGGCCGACGAGCCGTACCCCTACGCGGCCCCGATCTCGGCGCTGACGGTCGCCCCGAACGAGGATTTCGACGCCGGCACCGTCCAGCTGCGCGTGTCCCCGACGCCGGTGGGCGCCCCGGTTCAGGTCGCAACGGAGCCCGCGACCGACGCCGTGCGGCTCGACGTGCAGGCCACGACCGGGCAGCCCGATTCGCCTTCGACCTTGCAGGTGACTCGCGAGCAGGGCAGCGACCGGGTCATCGTGTCGGGCTCGTTGCCTGCGGGCTCCGAGCCGGTGGAGGAACTCACCACCGTCCCCGACCCCACCGCCTACGCGGGGGACGTGTTCGCCCGCGCACTCCGCGCGCACGGCGTCGAGGTCGCCGAAACCGGTTCCGGCGTGGTTCCGGCGGACGCGGACGTACTCGCCGAACACGAGTCGATGCCGCTGCGCGAGCTGCTCACCCCGTTCCTGAAGCTGAGCAACAACGGTCACGCCGAGGTGCTGACGAAGGCGATGGGCAGGCAAGCTCGCGGCGAGGGCTCGTGGCCCGCCGGAATCGAGGTGATCACCGAGCGGCTCGCCGGGCTCGGGTTGGATCCGGCCGCACTGCACCTCGTCGACGGCTCCGGGCTCTCGCCGATGGACGAAGTCTCGCCGGAGCAGTTGACGTTGTTGCTGGACAACGCACGGCAACGCCCGTGGTTCGCGGATTTCCACGCAGCGCTGCCAGTGGCGGGAGACGCGGACAAGTTGGTCGGCGGCACGCTGCGCAACCGGATGGGTGACACGGCGGCCGCGGGCAACGTGCACGCGAAGACCGGCTCACTCACCGGTGCGACCGCGCTCTCCGGCTACGTCACCGCCGCGAACGGGCGTCCGCTGGTGTTCTCGGTGATCTTCAACGACTACCGGGACGCTGCGCCGAACGATCTCCAAGATGCGATCGCCGTGCGGCTGGCCGAGCACTCGGGCGCGGACGAACAATCGCGCCGCCCGACCACCGTGCTCAAGAAGATCGTTCCGGCCGCGGGCGCTGATTCGGGCTTGGAATGCTCTTGGATCAAGTCCTGCTGACCAAGAGTGACTGACCAGCTGGTGTCAAGGGTTCGGCATCTGGCGTCACCGCGCCGCCGAGTTCGTACCCTTGACACCAGCTCTTGACCGTTGTGGAGGTCGACAGGATGGGGACGTGCCCGGACGCAGCTGCCGCGCACAGCCCCATCCTGTTGGTCTGCCAGCCCGGCGGGGACATCTCTTCCACCTCGTAACGCACGGCCGCGGCCGTGCGTGCCCCGGATGTGCCCAAGCCGGATCATGAAAAAAGACCAGGTGCATGACCTGGTCTCACGAGGTGAAAGTTGCGGGAGCTCACTCGAGCACCGAGCCGTTGATCAGTGCGCGGATCGAGAACGCTCCCCAGCGAAAGACACCGACGAACCTCGACCACCGCACTGTGCGGGCCTACGGGACCCGACCCCCGTACAAGCAAAAAGGAGCCGCGACGACACGCTAGCGTCGACCAGACTCCTCGGAGTGGAGACGAGGGGAATCGAACCCCTAACCCCCGCCTTGCAAAGGCGGTGCTCTGCCAATTGAGCTACGTCCCCGTTGGTGCCGGAGCACCGGGCCGCCGGATCTCTGCGTCTGCTCCGAGCGTACTCAGGCGACCACATCAGGGTCGAGCGCAGAGCCCCGCGACCACTGGGGCCGACGGCGAGCCGGAGGCTCACACCTCGCCGGCGGTGGCCTCGCGCCAGAGGTCGGCCTCGGCCTTGGCGGCGCGGTTGCGGCGGACGACGAACAGAACGGCACCGGCAACGACGGCGAGTGCGAGAAGCTTCTTCATTTCCGGTCGCCTCCTAGAACGGGGCACCCGCGGAACCGCGGGCAATCGGGAGAACATCCTTGAACAGGAAGGGTGGGCCTAGAAGGACTTGAACCTTCGACCTCTTCGTTATCAGCGAAGCGCTCTAACCGCCTGAGCTATAGGCCCTTGGTGTGACTCGAAGATTACACGACGCCCGTGCGAGTCCACGCAGGGGGGTCCCGGCGGGGGGGGGGGGGGGGGGGGGGGGCGGCCCGCCCCCCCCCCCCCCCCCCCCCCCCCCCCGCCGCGGGCGCGGGGGGGGGGGGGGGGTGGGGGGGGCCCCCCCGGGGGCG